>CAMNLN010000454.1 GCA_946543025.1 uncultured Verrucomicrobiota bacterium | reverse complement strand
GCGGTCACGCTCGCGTTCGGAGGCGTGGACGAGCTCGACTACGAGCTGTTCCTCGCGCATGGCGCGACGGACGGCGGCGAAGACAAGGCGAAGTGGGACTCCTTCGAGAAGATCGCCGACGTCGCCTGCGACCAGACTTCGTTCACGTATGAAGTCCCGGCCGCGCTGCGCGACGGCCGGCCGATGCGCTTCTTCCTGATGCAGACCGTCGGCGTCCACATGGCGAAGGAGTTCACGTCCATCACGTCGACCGGCGCGCAGTGGATCAGCACCGGCATGGCGGCCACAAACATCTGGATCATGGATTTCCGTTTCAAGACCGGGGCTATCGCGAACGACAAGACGTTCTTCGGGCAGAAGTGGGGCAACAGCCAATACCTGTTCATCCTGCAAAACGACAGCGGGACGAAGTTCAGGTTCTACGGCAATTCGCCCCAGACCGTCTCCGGCATCACGCCTGCCGCGAACACGGACTACCGGCTGGTGATCGATCCGTCCAGCTACCTGACGCTCACGGGCGGCGGATCGGAGGCGCGCAAGAACATCAGCCGGGCGGGGTCCGTCGGCAACAGTTTCGCGATCTTCTCCGACTACACTGGCGGACATGCCGGCGCCTACACGTTCTACCGCATGAAGATCGCCTCCAGCTACACGCCGCTCTTCGACTTCGTGCCGGCGGCGAATGCGGCGGGTGACGTCGGCCTCTACGACCAGGTGCATGACGTCTTCTATCCGAACCAGACGACGACGCCGTTCCAGACGGGCGACGAGCTGCCGCAGAGCCGCGTCGGGCGCGTGATGGACGAGACGCCCACGTTCCGCTTCCGCCCCGCCATCTCCGTCGATTCAGCGACGGGCGACGCGGTGACGCTCTCCTTCGCCAACCTCGGCGCCGAACCGCACAAGCTCTACGTCGCGTACGGCGCAACCGACTGCGAGGACCGGAAGGACGCCTGGGACAACTTCGCGGAAGTCGCGACGATCGCCGCCGATGCGACCACATACGTCTACACGCTCCCCGCCGCGCTGAAGGCGGACGGCGTCTATTTCCGCTTCTTCCTCGCGAAGACGGGTGAGCTGCCCTACGCCGCCGAACTCGCCTCCATCACGTCCACCGGCGCGCAGATGGTGCGCCTCGACTACGTGCCCGGCACCGACACGACGACGGATTTCCGCATCGGCGACGTCACATACGAACATTCAAAGGTATTTTTCGGCCAGCACTGGGGCAGCAACGCCTATCTCTTCAACATGCAGAGCTCGACCTTCCGCTTCCACGGCGGCGGCGCCACGTTCGCCGGGATCACCCCCGCGTCCGGAACCGACTACCATTGCCGCATCGCGGCCGGTGACAAGTCCACGCTTGAAGGCGGCGGCGCCCTGGCCGCCGTCTCGGAAAACCTCACGGCCTATCCGTTCATCGACCTCTGCGTGTTTGCGGACCACCGGGCCGCCACGTACAACGCCAAGTTCCGCTTCGACTCCATGCGCGTGAAGGACGGCGGTCTCGTCGTGCGCGACCTCGTGCCGGTGCGGACGGCGGCGGGGAAGGGCGCGCTTTTCGACCGTGTAAGCGGCTTGGTGTTCGAGAACGTCACGACGACCAACTTTACGCTGGGCGCGGCGTCCGCGCGTCCTGCGTGGATCGTCGCCGCCTCGACGCGGCTTGTCGGCTCGTCGTCCGGCGCACCCGT
This sequence comes from uncultured Verrucomicrobiota bacterium, assembly GCA_946543025.1. GTDB lineage: Bacteria > Verrucomicrobiota > Kiritimatiellia > RFP12 > UBA1067 > RUG572. The sequence goes on along the minus strand of CAMNLN010000454.1, from coordinate 825 downwards.
CGGCGCGGGCCTGCCGCAGTACGTGGCGCTTTCCGCCGACACCGCGTGGTCCGACCTGAAGGACGGCATCGCCGAAGGCGGCACGGTGAACCTCAACGGGCACGCCCTGCACGTGGCGGACTGCGCCGACTTCGCCGCGCGGAACGTCTCGGTGACGGGCGATTCGGGCACGTTCCGCGTCACCGTCCCGGCGAACGCGACCAGCGTCCTGCGTTCCGGCGCCGCGTTCAGCGCGAAGGCGCACCTCGTCAAGGACGGCCCCGGCACGCTCGTCCTGTCGCGCGTGCTGTCAAGCCTCACCGGCGTCACGGTGGCGGAGGGCATCGTGCAATATGGGACGCCGGCCGTGTTCGAGAACAACGGCATGACGGTGGAGGTGAAGGACGGCGCGGCGCTCGACGTGGCCGGCCGGAGCGGAAACGCCGTCCGCTACAAGATCGCCGGAACGGGGCCTGACGGCAACGGCGCGCTGCGCAACACGGGCGGCGACGTGGCCAACAACAACTCGCAGATGTACGGCCTCGAGCTGACGGCGGACGCGACGGTCACCGGCGGCAGCCAGGGCCTCATCGCGCCCAACTACCCCGCGACAACGCTGGCGCTGAACGGCCACACGCTCACGCTCAACCTGAACGCCGGCAAGTCCTTCTGGATCTGCAACACGTCCAGCAGCGAGCCCGGAACGGTCCACGTGAAGAGCGGCGTCGCGCACTTCCACAGGAACGCCGTGAACCTCCCGAACGTGGACTTCGTCATCGACGGGGCGCAGGCCATCTTCCGCCAGCCTGGCAGCTCGCAGGCGAATCCGACCGTCGTGAAGTCGGT
>CAMNLN010000453.1 GCA_946543025.1 uncultured Verrucomicrobiota bacterium | reverse complement strand
TTCCAGTAGCCGCCGTCGTACATCGCCTGGCACTTGACCGTCTCGAAGCAGATCTCGGCCATGTCCTTCGTCACGTCCACGATCGTAGTCTCGACGCCCGTGGGCGCCATACGCTTCTTGATGTCGTTGATGTCCTTTTCGTCAGGCTGGCCGACGTTCGCGCTGAACGCCTTCACCTTGACGCCCGCATCCTTCAGGACGCAGCAGATTGTCTTCGAGTCGAGTCCGCCGCTGACGCACACGCCAACGGTCTTGCCCTTGAGATCAGCCAGTTTCATTTTGATTGCCTTTCGTTGCAAAACGATTGGCATGTATTATAGCACATCTTGGCGATCATACGCCGAAGATGTAGCAGATGACGGCCAGGATGCCGTCCGTGACGGCGATCGCCACGATGCCGCCCACCACGGCTGTCGTCGCCGCCACGCCCACGCCGTCCGCCGTATTGCGCGTACGCATGCCCGCGCCGCAGCCGACGAGACCTACCAGAAGGCCGAACAGCGCCGCCTTCCCGAGTCCGAACGCGATCATGAAGAGCGTGGAGGTGGCCTTCACGTGACTCCAGAACACGACCGTCGGCACGTCCATGAGCCGCAAGACGATCGCACCGCCCACGAGTCCCGCCAGCTCGGCAAAGATCGTCAGCACGGGCATCGCGAGCATCGCGGCCAGCACGCGCGGCAACACGAGAAACTGTACGGGCGGCAAGCCGAACGTCGTAAGCGCGTCCAACTCTTCGTCCACCTTCATCGTCCCGATCTCGGCGGCGAACGCGCTCCCGCTCCGGCCCGCGAGGATGATGGCCGTCACAAGGGGGCCCAGCTCGCGGAAAAGGCCGATGGCGATCAGATCCGCCACATACACCTCCACGCCGAACATCTGGAGCGAGGCGGCGGACTCGAACGCGAGGATCAGTCCCAGCAGAAATCCGATGAGCGTGGTGATCGGCAGGCCGTCCACGCCCGCGCGCTCGAAGGCAAGCGCCGAGTCGCGGAACCTAAACCGACCGGGATGCCGCAGCATGCCCAGCGTCCAGACGGCGGTCTCGCCGAGGAACGCGGCGTTCTCGCGGAAGACCCGCCAGCCTTCGCACACGTACCGTCCGATAGCCGCCGAGAGCGAAAGCCGCCGGTGCGACGCGTCCGTAACAACGGACTCGCCCGAATAGGCGGCAAAATCGTAGCGCGCGCGGATCGGCCCCAGCACGTTGTTCGGGTCGATAGCCTTCACCGTAACCTCATGCGCGACGGCGTGCCGATCAAGCGCCACGAAGAACGCCTCGAACGCCGCACTGCCCTCCGTCAGGGCCGAGACGTCCAGCAGGACTTCGCTTCCCTTCCGCAGACGGTCCACGCGCCGCAAATCACCCCACACGCGCGCGATCTCGTCCGCCCCGGAGTCTCTGACCACGATCGGCTTCATTTCGCGCCCGTATAACTCGGCACAAGGGATTTCAACGCCGCGAGGTACGCTTCGGCCGCCTCCTCGTTTCCGTCCGCCATCGCTTGGCGGATCATCGCCTCCATGCGCGCCACGATGCGCTTCTCTTCTCCGCTCCACCGTTCGGCCGCAGCCGTTTCGACCGCCTTTTCTGCATCCACAAGGCGCTTCTCGCCGGGCGAAAGCGGCTTGGGCGGCGCAGCCGGCACACCCTCGCGCAAAACACGCCGCCGGGCCGCCTCCTCTTCGGCGTACTGCGCGTCCTTCTTCGCGAGCTCGGCCAGTTCCGCCTCGCGCGCCGCCTCGTTCTGCTCCATCAGCTGCTGGAGCGTCTTGTTCGGACGCGTCTCCTCCTCGCGCCGTCGCAGTTCCTCCTGGAGCTGCTGCACTTCAACGAGCTTCGCCGCGTAGTCCGCCTTCTGGAGCGCGAGCACGTTGCTCGCCGCAAGCGTCTTCTGCAGGTCCAGCTCGACCATGTGCGCCGCCGTTCTGGCAGTCTCCAGCTCCGCCTGCCGCGCGGCGTTCGTCGCCGCCGCATGTTCGGCCATCGCCGCGGCCTCCGCCCTCTTCGCCTCGGCAGCCTTGCGTTCGGATTCCGCCTTGCGGGCCGCCGCCAACGCGGACTCCTTCTCGGCCTCCGCTTTCTTCGCATCGGCGGCTTTTGCCTCGGCCAACGCCTTCGCCTCGGCCTCGGCAGCCTGCCGTTCCTGGCGTGCGCTCAGCGCGGCCGCCTCCTTCGCCTTGGCGGCGGCCGCGTCGGACGCGGACTTCCGCTGTTCCGCCTCGGCCTTCTTCTTCTCGGCTTCGGCCTTCTTCTGCGCAGCCTCCGCCTTGCGGGCCACGAGTTCCAGCTCCTGGTTCTTCTGCTCGCCGTTCTTCACGTACGTGTACGCCGCGCCACCGACAATGATCGCGACAAGTATTATGGCCAATGCGTATTTCATGACACTCCGTCCACCTCTCTACTCGATTTTCACCGGCACGCTGCCGACCTTCTTGATCGTCGCCGTGCCATAGCCAACCCCCTCGACGGCCACGCCGGTCACCGTCGCCGTGTACTTCTTCGACCGTCCCTCGTCCGTC
>CAMNLN010000452.1 GCA_946543025.1 uncultured Verrucomicrobiota bacterium | reverse complement strand
AATCCTCGATCCGCCGAAGAGCTGGGCGGCGGGGCGCGAATGGCTTGACATCCTCGTAGTGTCGATTTCCGTGGCGATGGCGTTCCGCGCCTACTTCTACGAGCCGTTCAACATCCCCACCGGTTCGATGCAGCCCACGCTCTACGGCAACCACTCGATCTCCTGCTCGCCGGAGGAGGCGGACTTCTTCGACAAGACGCCCCTCAAGTGGTTCAAGTGGATCCTGACGGGCGAGATGTACGAGCATTTTCAGGCGCCGTTCAGCGGCACGCTGGTGTTCCGACCCACCAACACCGGCCATTACGACATGCGCGTGGAGAACGGCCTCACGGGCCGCATCAGCAAGCAGATGCTCGTGCCGACGGACGTGTTGCATCCGCACGAGACGGGCGACGGGCCGTATCGCCAGCAGACGTTTGCGCTGCCGAACGGCCTTACGCACGGCAGCCCCGTGCGCGCCGGGCAGACGCTCTGGAGCGGCAAGGTGGTCACGGGCGACTTCCTCTTCGTCAACCGCTGGTTATGGAACTTCCGCCGTCCGCGCCGGGGCGACGTGATGATTTTTTCCACAACGGGCATCAAGGGCCTCCAGCAGGGAACGCACTATATCAAGCGCATGACCGGTACGCCCGGCGAGACGCTGACGATCAAGGACGGACACCTCGTGGTGGACGGAAAGCAGCCGATGGAGCCGTTGCGCATCCGCCAGATCCAGAACCGCGAGAAATGGCATGAGAAGGAATACCCGTACGCCGGGTATCGTCCGAGCGAGCGGCCGGACTACGTGACGCCGGGCAAGACGCTCGCGCACGAGGGCGACGAGGTGAAGCTGGGGCCCGACGAGTACTACGCCTGCGGCGACAACTCGCCGTCGAGCTACGACAGCCGCTACTGGGGACCCGTTCCTGCGGACAACTTGCGCGGCATCGCGGGCGGCGTGTTCTGGCCTATCTGGAACCACAGGTGGGGACCGATCAAGTGAATAGGCAAGGGTGAACAGTGAATAGGTTGGCGTTTGCCGATTGTCGCTGATATGGAGATCTACTTTCTAAGGCACGGCGAGACCGCATGGAACCGGGAGCGGCGCATCCAGGGCTCGACGGAGTGGACCGATCTGACGGAAGAGGGAGTGCGTCTGGCCGATGAGACGCTGGACGGCATGTTGGCGCAAGGCTTGACCTTCGACCGCATCTTTTCCAGTCCTTACCGTCGTGCCCTGCACACCGCGCAGATCCTCGGCGCGGGATTCGGGCTTGCGCCGATCGTTGACGAGCGGCTGCGCGAGATCTCATTCGGGCCGTACGAGGGGACGCGTTACGGCGAAGGGCTTTTCGCCGACGACAATATTCGCGCTTGCTTCCTAGACCCGCCGCGCTATGTTGCCCGCGACGGTGCGGAGCCGTTCGCCGCCGTGGCCGCGCGCGTACGCGACTTCGTCGACCGGACGCTCGCTCCGCTCTCCGCGACGTGCTCGCGTGTGCTGGTTGTCGCGCACGGCGGCATCCTGCGCACGGTGCTGCGCCTCGCGGGTGTCCTTTCGCTGGCCGATTTCTGGAAGGGGCCGCAGCCCAACTGTTGCGTCCACGTGGCCACGCTCGCCGACGGCAAGCTCATGCTGAAAGCCCGCGCCGTCGTCTTTCATCATAATTGAACCGGCCGCCGCGATTTGATATAATGCACGAAACTTTCCACAAACAAACGGAGTCAACAATGGTCTATTCGACTGAGGTACAGCACCAGTGCCCCCTGATGAAGGGGTGCAACCACGGGCCGGCCCCCATCCCCGAAGAGGGCAAGTGGGTACAGGCCAAGCAAATCAAGGACATCAGCGGCTACACGCACGGCGTGGGCTGGTGCGCGCCGCAGCAGGGCGCGTGCAAGCTGTCGCTGAACGTGAAGAACGGCGTGATCGAAGAGGCGCTCGTCGAGACGATCGGCTGCTCGGGCATGACGCACTCGGCGGCGATGGCGAGCGAGATCCTCGTGGGCAAGACGATCCTCGAGGCCCTCAACACGGACCTCGTGTGCGACGCGATCAACACCGCGATGCGCGAGCTGTTCCTCCAGATCGTCTACGGGCGCACGCAGAGCGCGTTCTCGGACGGCGGCCTCGTGATCGGCGCCGGGCTTGAGGACCTCGGAAAGGGCCTCCGCTCGATGGTGGGCACGATGTACGCCACGAAGGCGAAGGGCCCCCGCTACCTGGAGATGACCGAGGGCTACTGCACGCGCATGGCCCTCAACAAGGACAACGAGGTGATCGGCTACGAGTTCGTCTCGCTTGGCAAGATGACCGACTTCATCAAGAAGGGCCTCTCTCCAAACGAGGCGTGGGAGAAGGCGAAGGGGCACTACGGCCAGTTCGAAGGCGCCGCCAAGTACATTGATCCCCGCAAGGAGTAGCGCTTGGCGTCCTGTGCTTAGTGCTTAGTGATGAAAGGAATTTGAAAATGGCAACAAAGAAGACAACCAAGAAGGCTTCGTCCGAGAAGCTGTTCGAGGGCTACGAGCGCCGCGAGGCCAAGATCCTGGCCGCGCTGAAGC
>CAMNLN010000451.1 GCA_946543025.1 uncultured Verrucomicrobiota bacterium | reverse complement strand
GCGTCACCGGCGGTCTTCGCGCTCGGGCTCCTCCTCGAGGACGAGCGCCGCCGCGCGGCCGCACACGTCGCGCGTCAGCACCATCGCCCGGCGCGGGCTGACGGTATCTCCCGTGATCCACGGCCGCGCCTCGTTCAGCAGGTAGGCCGAGGAGCCGAGGTTCGAGAGCTCGTCCAGCGGATGCGCCGCCGGCATCTGCGGCGGCAGCACGCGCCGCCGCAGGGCCAGCGCCGCCTTCAGAAGCGACGCGGCCGACTCGGCGTGGAGGCAGTGCCCCACATTCCCCTTCACCGACCCGATCCCCACGAGCGGCCCGCCCGGACGATGTTCGCCCCACAGGCGCAGCACCGCCGCCGCCTCCTCGGCGTCGAATTCCGGAATGCCGCTGCCGTCCGCCTCCACGAGGCCGATGTCCTGCATCTGCGTGCCCGCGCGGTCCGCCGCCGCCGCCATCAGGTCCATGATCGGGGCCGCGCCGCACGCCACGCCGCGCACGAGCGCGTAGATGCGGTCGTGCGCGTTGAGCGCGTCCTGCCGGCGCTTCAGCACGAAGAACGCGCCGCCTTCGCCGGGAATCGTCCCGTTGGCGTCACGGTCGAACGGCGTCAGCTCCGCCTCTTGCGAAAAAAGGATCTCGCCGGAAAGCCCTTCGAGGTACGCGCGGCTCAAGGGCGGCGTGAGCGCGCCCACGAGCGCCACGTCCGCACGGCCGCTGCGCAGATCGTCCATTGCCGCGCGCAGCGCCGAGACGCCCGAGAGCGCGCCGCCATCCAAGGTCGTCGCGCCGCCGGAGAAGGAGCATTCGCGCGCAATCCATGCGGCGATGCGGTGGCCCGTGCCCGAAAGGAAGCTCGCCGCCTCCGGCGCAGGCAGCGACTCCACCAGGCTCGCCCGCACCGCGTCGAGCGCCTCGCCCGGCGCGTTGTGAAAGAAGCGCTGGATGATCTCCATCGTCTGGTCGATGAAGAACGTATGCTCCAGCCAATTGACCGTCGACGCGTTGAACGGCGGCGCGTAGCCGAAGCGTACCGTCCCGCGCGCCGGCTCCGGCGCGTGCGGACGCATTCCCGCGTCCGCCAAGGCGTCGAACGCCAGCTGGACGGCGAAATAGAGGTCCTGGTTCTCGCCGGCGTTGATCTGCCGCGGGAATGTCTGCTCGCGCGGCACGCAGGAGTAGAGGTCGCCCAGCAGCCCGCCGTGCGTCGGGTAGGGTCGGCCGAAGATGTTGCGCTGGCCTGGCGCGAGGGCCGTCTCGTCGCCGAGCGGCGCGATGCCGCTCTGCCGGTGCATGACGAGCCGCCAGAACGCGCTCGGGGTCGGCGCGCGGGCAAAGCGGCAGGACACGCCCACAATCGCTATCGGTGCAATCTCCACGGCCGCTAGTATAGCACAAAAGTCCGCGACGATGCGGGCTTTGTCGCCAGTCAAAGCAGATCAACCACGCGGACACCCTCCACGCTCACCGCGCTTGGATCCGCGTAGTAGCGCGTCACCGTCCGGATGTCGTCGCCGCTGATGGACGAGGCCATCTCCACGCCGAACTTCTGATAGACGTGGTCGACGCAGATTTTCCGCAGCTCGTAGCAGGCCTTGTGTCCGGTGAATATCTTCAGCAGGCGCAGTTCCCTGTTGAGCCGCACGAAGACGTCTCGCGCGCACGGCACGACGAGCTGAGAATCGCGGTCCTCGTTCTTGGCCCAACCCCTGCGCTTGTCGTGCGGAATGCCCGCGCCGTGGTAGGCGCGGAACCTCGTCCAGATGTCAGGATGGACGGGCCATGCGACGGTGCGCCCGGACGAGAGGCGCGTCTTGTGCGGCACGTAGCAGAGGACCGCGCGGCCATCCTTGACGCGAAAGTCCGACCATCGCAACCGCTCCGCGTCGCCGTTGCGCATGGCAAGCTCCAGCATGAGCGTCGCCAAAACCCATTCGCGCCGATCCTTCCGCCCTTCCAGTCTGCGATACCAATCCTTCACCTTCGCGAGGACGGTCGAGTCCGGGCGGACATAGCGTGGCGACTGGCGACGGCACGACGGCATCTCGAGAGGAGGTATCGTCCACTTCTCGTCGGCGTAATAGCGGCGCGTCCATCTGGCGAAAAGCTTGCGCAGGGCATAGAGGTAACTCCAGAGCGTAATGGGCTTCAGGCCTGAGGCGCGGGCCGTGTCGAGGATGATCTCCAGCCGCTTGCGGCCGAGAACCGTGATGGGTTCGTCAAGCGAGATGCCGCCGATCTCGCACAGTCGGCGCGTTCCCCCGAGGGCGCTCTCGACCGTCCTCTCACATGGCTTTTCCATGCGCATCCGCTCGACCGCCGCGAACTTCGCGTAGGCTTCCATGACCATCTTGATGGTTGGTACTGTTTTCATCGTCATATCCTTTTGGGTTGTTGTTGGCATGTCTATTCTACAATCCCGCAGCTGTTCGAGCCCCGTTTGGCGAAAAAAGTGCCCCTCTAGGCGTTTTTCTTCGCTCTGTGCGTAAGAGCGTATTTCTTTGCTCTGCCGCCCAGAGCGAAATCTGGGAAAGAGAAGGAAACAGAAAATGAAGAAGAT
>CAMNLN010000450.1 GCA_946543025.1 uncultured Verrucomicrobiota bacterium | reverse complement strand
GCGCGAACGCCGTCAGCGCGAGCGTGTGCCCGCGCGAAAGGCGGCCGCCCTGCGGCTGCTCGGTGAAGACCATCCCGCCGCCGTCCACGCCCGCGCCGCAAATCGTGAAGCCCGACCCGTCGGCCTTCTTGTAGTTGCCGAAGAACTGCTTGCCGATGCCGTCCCGCACGCCCGCGATGCCGTTCTCCACGCACGGCACGTACCGGTGCACGAGCGCGTTGTCCTCGTAGACCGCGAACGAGTAGAGCCGCCCGTAGCCGCAGTTCTGGTTGTCGGACTGTGTGGACAGGATACGCAACGGCACCGTGTTCTTGAAGTCGCCGCTCGGCAGGTAGAGGTCCATCGACCTCACCTGCGCCCCGTCCCTGTACAGATAACCCTTTGCGTTCAGCAAGTCCATCACGATCTTGTAGCGGGACGGCGTCATCGCACCGTTGATGTTCGGCCACGTCGTGTTGTTGTTCGCCGAATTCCAGTGACGGAAGTTGATGTTGCGGTTTCCGTTATGCAACTGATAGTACAGCCCTACGTTGTTCGTGTTTCCGCGAGTCGTCGCGACCGCGCCGAAGAAATACTCCGTCCCGCCGAAGGAGGAGACGGCGAAGTCGATCTCCAGGCGCGACTTGCGGGACGTGTAGTAGTCCGTCTCGATGCCCTGGCTCCCCGTGCCGTCAAGGTAGGCGTCCGCGCTGGCCGCCGCGCCGACGCCGCTCGGAGACGCGCAGAGGATGTCGCCGCCCGCCGTCAGGCGGAACTTGCCCGTCGCACTCGAACCTGAGAAGTCGGGGCCGTTCACCGTGCCGTTCACCGTGTCGTACAGGCACTCCACGTTGTCCACGACGCGCGGCTCGTAGTCGCGCACGAGCGTCGCGCCGTTCCAGATCTTCGCGCCGAATATCTTCACGGACGCGCCGTTGCCCAGTACGGACGCCCCCGTCGCGTTTGTCGTGACGCTGCCGAAGAGACGGAGCGAGGTCGTGGAGGTTAATTCGCAGTCGTAGGAAATCGTGCCCGTGTACAAAGTCTCGCCCGTGGCCGCCGTGAACGAGACGGTTCGGTTTGGCACATCGATCGTCACCTTATGGCGCTCACCGTTCGCCGGAACGCCGGTGACGTCTCCCACCCAACCTGGAACAGGATTGTCACGGCAGTACCAAGCAAACTGCTTGCCGCCGTTGATGTAGAAGCAAATACCATGCCCGCCCACCGTGCTCGCCCCAAACACGCATTGCTGCAAGGTCGTAACGTCCATCATCGCGAAGTCGACCTCGACCTTCGTCTGGGGATTGACGCAGTAGCCGGTGTCGAGCCACTGCCCGCTCTGCTTGGTACGGTCGCTCCGCACGTAGCCGTCGTCCGTGCCGAGCACGAACGGATGGCCGGCGGAACGCACGTTCGTGTACACCTTTCCCGAGCAGCGGTCGAGCATCCCCGTCACCGCGCCGCGCCCGTACGGAATGAGGTCGCGGACGAGCGCTCCCTTGTCGTAGAGCTTGAACGAGTAGACCTTGCCGCCGAAGAGGTCCGTATGCGTCGTCCGGCTGTTATGATTGCCGAACAGAACCACGGAACAGTCGTTCGTTTCAATCCCGCAGTCAACCAGCGTGGAGTAGTTCCACACGCGCGTCTCGCCCGACCACAGTTCGGCGGTCCTTTTGGGCATGTCGTACACGACCTTGAACCGGGAACGCGTCGCCTTGTAATTGGGGCCGTGCCAGCCAGTCCCCCATCCTCCCATATCCCCTCCCAGTCCGCTGGCAAACGAAATCCCGCCCTTCTGCACGTACGGGCCGTACTTCATCTTCGAGCCGCCTGCATGGTCCGCCGCCGAGCCGAAGAGGTAGTGCGTGCCGTTCGTTTCAATCGGCTCGAACACCACCTCGAAGCGCATGTTCGTCGTGGCGAGGAGGCCGAGGTCGATGATCTGCGAGCAGTCGCTTTGCAGGTACGTGTCCGCCATGTGCCGGATGCGGCCCGTCGCCGTGTCCGCGCACACACCCAGCGCCACCGCCACAAAAGCGACGCCCAACTTGCCTGCGAATGCACTCTTTACCATGACAACCACCTCTTCCGTTAGCGATGGGTAGATTTTACCATTTATCACTCTCGTGTCAATTGTCGATCCCCCATATCCTCTTTTCACTTTGTCGAATAGGTGGATCTTCAGGGCGCGGGCTAGACCTGCGAACAGCCTAGCGTATGATCACCACCGTACCGCTGGGCAGGTTCTCCACCTGCGCCACTTCAGAAGCGCCATAGCCGAAAAGCTCATAGTACGAGACGCACTGGTAGGTGTCCGTCGTGCCACCCTCGCCGTACGCCACTTCCAGCGTCCGGCCGGTCGCGCCTTCCACGATCACGCCGTTCTTCAGCCACTGGTAGCCCGCCGCGCCCGGCGCGAAGGCCGTCAGCGTGAGCGTATGCCCGCGCGAGAGGCGGCCGCCCTGCGGATGCTCGGTGAACGCCATGCCGCCGCCGTCCATGCCCGCGCCGTGGAACGTGAAGCCCGACCCGTCGGCCGTCTTGGAATTGCCGAAGAATCGCTTGCCGACGCTG
>CAMNLN010000449.1 GCA_946543025.1 uncultured Verrucomicrobiota bacterium | reverse complement strand
TTCTTCGGGACCTGGTGGGCGATCCTTCCGCCGCTGATCGCGATCTTCCTGGCGCTCGTCACGAAGGAGGTGTACTCGTCGCTCTTCGTCGGCATCGTCTCGGGCGGGCTGCTCTACTCCGGCTTCGCGTTCGAGGGGACTATCGTCCACGTGATGAAGGACGGGTTCATAACCTCCGTCGCGGACGCCTACAACATCGGCATCCTGCTGTTTCTCGTGCTGCTGGGCGCGCTCGTCGCGATGATGAACAAGACGGGCGCGTCGGCGGCGTTCGGCAAGTGGGCGCAGACGCACATCCGGTCCCGGATCGGTGCGCAGGTGGCCACCATCATCCTCGGCATGCTCATCTTCGTGGACGACTACTTCAACTGCCTTACGGTCGGCTCGGTGATGCGTCCCGTCACCGACGCGAAGAACGTGTCCCGCGCGAAGCTCGCGTACCTCATCGACGCCACGGCCGCGCCGATCTGCATCATCGCGCCGATCTCGTCCTGGGCGGCGGCGGTGGCCGGCTTCGCGAAGGGCGCCGGCGCGGAGAGCGGCTTCTCCCTCTTCGTCAACGCCATTCCGTACAACTTCTACGCCATCCTCACGATAGTCGCGATGTTCACCATCGCGCTCATGAAGTTCGATTTCGGCCCGATGAGGCGTCACGAGGCGGCGTCCGCCGCCGGCGAGCCGGATCTCGGCGCGCTCGAGGACGCGACGGAGGCGCTCGCGAAGAACGACCGCGGGCGCGTGATCGACCTCGTCGTGCCCGTCGCCGTCCTCATCTTCTGCTGCATGGTCGGCATGATCTACTCCGGCGGCTACTTCGGCGAGGACAACCCCGGCTTCGTCAAGGCGTTCTCGGACTCCGACGCCTCCGTCGGCCTCGCGTTCGGCTCGATCGTCGCGATCGTGTTCGCGGTGGCGTTCTACCTCTGCCGCCGCGTGATCTCCTTCAAGGACTGCATGGCCGCCTTCCCGGAGGGCTTCAAGGCGATGGTTCCGGCCATCATGATCCTTTGCTGCGCCTGGACGCTCAAGTCCATGACCGACTCGCTCGGCGCGAAGGTGTTCATTTCCGACATCATCAACGGGCCGGCCGCCGGCCTGTGGAACTTCCTGCCGGCGATCATCTTCGTCATCGCGATCGTTCTGGCCTTCTCCACGGGCACGAGCTGGGGCACGTTCGGCATCCTCATTCCGATCGTCCTCGCGGCCGTTCCCGGCTCGTCGATGACGATCGTCGCCGTCTCCGCCTGCATGGCGGGCGCCGTGTGCGGCGACCACTGCTCGCCGATCTCTGACACGACGATCATGGCCTCCGCCGGCGCGCAGTGCAACCACATCGTCCACGTGAACACGCAGCTCCCGTACGCGCTCACCGTGGCGGGCGTCTCGTTCGTCGCCTACATCGTCGCGCCGTTCGTCGGTTCGCCGTGGATCGCGCTCCCGATCGCGGTCGCGTTGCTCGTCGCGACGCTTTACCTCCTGCGCCTCGTTCTTGGGAAATCGGCTTCGTCCGGCGACATTTCGGCCGTGTCTCGCAAGTTCGCCAGGAGTATCAGCGACCGTGCGCTTTCCGCCGCGTTGTCGAAAATGTCCGATTCCATCCTTGCGGACGGGCGTATCGACGAGGCCGAGGCTGAGAAGCTTTCGCAACTCCTCGAGGGCGTCGAAGGGCACGACGCGTTCAAGCAGGCGCTCGCCGCCGCCCGTGCGGACGGCGTCATTACGCCCGAGGAATCAGCGTCGATCGAGGCATTTATCCGCACCCTCACGGGCCGGAAGGCATAAAGGAGAACTGGCATGAAGAAACTGATGATGGTCGCGGCCCTTGCGGGCTTCTCGTTTGCGCTTTGCGGCGCGCCTGTTTTGCGCGTCATGCCGCTGGGCGACTCGATCACAAACGGTTCAGGGTCGAACGACACGGCCGGCTATCGTGGGTTCCTCTGGACGCTCCTCAAGAACGCCGGCTACAATGTGGACTTCGTCGGCTCCACCACCACCAATCCGGGCAAGGTGAGCGGCATGGATGTCGAGCACGAAGGCCACGGCGGGTGGAAGATCGACGACACCATCGGCCATGACGGAAGGGGCATCTACGAGATGCTGCCCACCTGGTGCGGCACGTTCGAGGCGCCGAACGTCATCCTCCTCCACCTCGGCACGAACGACTCCGGCAACGACGCGCTCACCAACATGGCGCGCACCGTCGCGCTCCTCGACCGCATCCACCAGTTCGAGCCGTCCGCCCACGTGATCGCCTCCACGATCATGTGGCGCACGGCGACGGCAAACTACGCGCGCATCCAGAACTACAACTCCTACCTGACCAACGTGGTCCAGCAGCAGCAGGCGAAGGGCCAGCGGATCTCCATCATCGACATGCACGCGGCGGTTCCCGGCGACGACCGGCTCGAAGCGGGCCAGTCGACCTACTTCGGCGACGGACTCCACCCGAACGCGGCCGGCTACGAGCTGATGGCGAACGCCTGGCTCGACGCGGTCACGAACCTCTATCCCGACCCCGCGAACTTCGACAACGCCACGACGCCCGTCGCGGTGAACGCGACG
>CAMNLN010000448.1 GCA_946543025.1 uncultured Verrucomicrobiota bacterium | reverse complement strand
AAGCCGCGGAAGAGGATGCCGTCGTAGATGCGGCCGAGGACGCGCGCGGTGTCCTTCACGCTCTCCTTCTTGCCGAAGTGGATGTCGGGCCGCGTGAGGTACTCGGCGCCGCCGCCCTCGTCGCGCGCGGCGATGATGGAGGAGTTGCGCGTACGGGTGGAGGACTTCTCGAAGATCAGCGCGATGTTCTTGCGGTGCAGCAGGTCGCCGCGAATTCCGGCGGCGCGCCGCGCCTTCAACTGGGCCGCGAGGTCGATGAGATCCAGCATCTCCTCGTCGGTGAACGAGGTCATCCGCATCAGCGAGCGGTTGTACAGTTCAGGCATCCATGTCAGCATAATCTGGCCTTTCCTTGAAAAAGTAAGATTATACCATATTATCCGTACAGCGCGCGAAGCTTGCCGCCGATAAACGGATAGCGATCGAACGGCAAGGCGCCGGAGACGCGCGCCAACAGGCCATCGACGTCCGTGCGCAGGTCTTCCGGGAACCGTTTCCAGTTCATGAGCGGCGCGAGCAGGCGGATGGCGTTGTATTCGCTCACCTGCGCGTACTTGACGAGCGTTGCCTCAAGCCACGTCAGCCCTTCGGGCGTCCACAGGCGGTCGCCGTTCGCGACGAAGCCGCAGTAGAGCGCGCGGCTCAGCGCCGGGTGCGTGATCGACCACCCTTCCCGCGCCTCCTCGGCGACAAGCGACGCAAAAACCGTTTCGTGCGGATCGCTCGCCACCGCGCCGAGGTAGCCAATGTAGCCGTTCAGCGAGCGGCGCAACGTCTCGCCATGCGCCGCCAAGGTCTCGTAGCGGGCCGGATCGTCGCTCGCCACGAGCGCGCGCAGCGCGTTGAGGCGCGCGGTGACGTTGGCGGCGCGACCGAGATAGGCGCGGATCGCCGCCCAAGCCTCGGACGCGTTGGCGGCCGCCAGAAGCTGGAGCAGGCAGTTCTCGCAGGCGCGCCGTACGATGGCGGCGGAGGAAAGCTGCGGCTCGCCGGAGACGCCGCGCGCTTCCAGCGCTTCGGCAATCCGCGCCACGCCGATACGGCGCGCGGCGGCGGCGCGCAGGGCACGCATCTCGCGCACGTTCTCGCGCACGAAGGCCCGCCGACGGCGATCGAGCGAATCGGCGGGAATGGCAAGGAGCGCCGCGTACGTGCCAAGGTCGCCGCCGTTTCCGGTGCCATGCAAAACATCTTCCGCTTCGTTGAAAAATTCCTCGTAAAGGGCGAGCCACGTTTCCGTCGCGCCCTTGTCGCGGAGCATCCGCATCGCCTCCACGCGATTGCCGTCATCAGGATCCGTACGCGCCTGCAAGGCCAGCTCCGCCTCGGCGACTTCCGCCACGAACACGCCGTAGAAGCCACAGCCCCGGTTCCACGAAATGAAATCAGGTTTCGGACAACGCGTGGAGAAGAGCTGGCGCGGGCCGTCGAGGACGAACGTGCCGGTCGCGACGTCCTTCCCGTCCTTCACGAGCGCGTAGGGCACAGGGATGACATAATCCTTGTCGCGCGCAAGGTCCACCGTCAACGCACCATCCGCCCACGACCATCTGGCCGTCACGGTCGGATGCCCGGCGTCGAACAGCCACGGCCTCATGAGCGCGGCGACGTCGCGCCCCGTCGTCTCGCGAAAGACGTCGAGGAAATCGTCCGTGTTCGCGTTGCCGCCGTCGAAGCGGCGGAAGTACTCCCGCCAGGCGGCATCGTACGCCTCCGCGCCGATGAGGTTGCGGAGCGTGTTGAGCACTTCGGGCGCCTTGTCGTAGGTGATGGCGTCCACCACCTCGTCGGGATCGTTCACGCCTTCGCGCACGACGGCGGACGCCGCGCCGCCCTCCTCCTCGGCGAACGCGCCGCCCGTCTCGCGCAAGGCGTCGATCTCCATCCGCCGCGCGAACGCCGCGCCGAACGCACACGCGAGGAACGCGCGCTCCACGTTCACCGTGTACGCCTCGTTCAGCCACATGTCGAACACCGTCTCCATCGTCACGCCGCTGCCGCAGTGGCTATGCTCGAACTCGTGCGGGATGACGCCGTGCGCGTAGACGAGCCGCTTGTCGGAGATCGTGTCGTCGATGAGCGCCGCCTCGGTGATGATCGTCGTGTTGCCCGTGTTCTCCATGCCGCCGTAGAGGCTCTTCTCCATGCAGATCGTGCGGTAGGTCTCGTAGGGATACTCGAAGCCCGTCAGCTCGTGCTGGAAGAGGATGGACCGCTTGAGGATGTCCATCGGCACGCGCGCGCCCTCCACGTGCCCGGGCGGCACGAGGTACTCCAGTCGGATGCGCCGGTGCGTGTCGGGGTACTCCACCTCGTCCGCGAGAACGTCCCACGTGCCGGCGCAGGCGATGAAGAGGTAAGGCGCCATCGGCTTGCGGTTTTCATAGACGACGGTGCGACGGCCGTCCGCCGTCACGTCGCTCACGCGGTCGCCGTTCGAGATGAGGTGCGTGTAGCGGGCGTCGCCCTCCAGCGTCGTGCGGAACGTGCACTTCGCCGTGCAGTCGTCGATCACGGGCAGGATGCGCTGGAAGCCGTACTGCTGGCACTGGCTCATGTACTGCTGCGGACG
>CAMNLN010000447.1 GCA_946543025.1 uncultured Verrucomicrobiota bacterium | reverse complement strand
CGGCCCTCGTGATGGGCCTCGCGGGCTTCGCGCAGGACAAGGCGCCGGCGGAGTATGTCAACCCGTTCATCGGCTGCGCCGACAACGGCCACTGCTTCCCGGCGGCGTGTGTGCCGTTCGGCCTCGTGCAGGCCGGCGCGGACACGGGCAACAAGACGTGGCGCTACTGCGGCGGCTACAATGCCGACGACACGTCGATCCTCGGCTTCTCGCAGACGCACATCAGCGGCACGGGTGTGCCCGACTTGGGTGACATCCGCCTCCAGCCGTTCGTCGGCTCGGGCGGCACCAACGACTTTCGCAGCGCGTTCCGCAAGGAGACGGAGACCGCGAAGCCCGGCTACTACGCCGTGACGCTCGACGACTTCGACGTGCAGGCCGAAGTGACCGTTACGCACCATGCGTCCATCTACCGCTTTACTTACGGAAAGGGAGGCCCCGCGCAGCTTCTCGTCGACAGCCAGTACGGCATCGGCGGCGACGCGCGGCGGCAAATCGTCTCCAGCGACGTGCGGCTGGACGGACGCACCGGCATCGCCGGGACCGTTCGCCGTCGCTGCTGGGTGGACCGCACCTATGCGTTTGCCGTGCAGTTCGACCGGCCGTTCTCGTCCGTTGCGAAACTGCCGTCCGCGCCCGGCGAGCAGGCGCCACGCTACGTGTTTTCGTTTGACGTTCCGGCGGGCGGCACGCTTGCGGTGAAGGTGGGCCTTTCGGCCGAGGGCGGCGTGGAATCGGCCTGGAAGAACCTCGCCGCCGAGATTCCGGCATGGGACTTCGCAGGCGTACGCGCCAAGGCTACGGAGGCGTGGAACAAGCTCCTTGCGCGCGTGGCCGTGAAAGGGGACGACGCGCAGAAGACGAGTTTCTACACGGCCCTCTACCATCTCTACATCCAGCCGAACAACATCGCGGACGTCGGCCAGCCGCCGTTCCACTCCACGTTCTCGTGCTGGGACACGTTCCGCGCCGCGCACCCGCTCTATACGATCCTCGTGCCAGAACAGGTGGACGGGTTCGTCAACTCCATGCTGGAGCAGGGGCGGCGCACCGGATTCCTGCCCGTGTGGACGCTCTGGGGCAAGGACAACCAGTGCATGATCGGCACACATTCCGTTCCGGCGATCGTCGATGCCTACCTGAAGGGATTCCGCGGGTTCGACGTGAACGACGCCTACGCGCAGGTGAAGGACACGCTTACGAACAAGCATGAAACCCGACGCAAGGAGCGCTGGGACCTGCTGGACAAATACGGCTACTATCCCTTCGACGAGATCAAGGGCGAAAGCGTCTCGCGCACGATGGAGTGCGCCTACGACGACTGGTGCGCGGCACAGTTTGCGACGGCGCTCGGCAAGGCGGAGGACGCCGCGTTCTTCTCCCGACGCGCGGGCAACTGGTCCAACGTGCTTGACCGTACGATCGGTTTCGTGCGCGGGCGCGATAGCAAGGGCAATTGGCGCGAGCCCTACGATCCGTTCGCGTTCGGCCACGGCGCCGGCACGGCCAACGACTTCACGGAGGGCAACGCCTTCCAGTACACATGGCACGTGATGCAGGATCCGGAGGGGCTGATCGCCGCGCTCGGCGGGAAGGACGCGTTCGTGAAGAAGCTCGACGCGCTCTTCACGCAGGAGATGAAGGTGAACGGGCCCGGCCTCGTGCTGGACATCTCCGGCCTCATCGGACAGTATGTCCACGGCAACGAGCCCAGCCACCACGTGGCCTACTTCTATCCGTTCGCGGGTCGTCCCGACCGCACGGCCGAGGTGGTGCGCGAGGTCTTCGACCGCTTCTACCTGCCGAAGGCGGACGGTCTGTGCGGCAACGACGACTGCGGCCAGATGAGCGCGTGGTACGTGTTCAGCGCGATGGGCTTCTATCCGTTCAACCCGTGCGGCGGCGACTACGTGCTCGGTGCGCCGCAGGTGCCGAAGGTGACGGTCGCGCTCCCGGGCGGCAAGAAATTCACCGTCGTTGCGAAGAACCTCTCGAAGGAGAACAAGTACGTGAAGTCCGTGACGCTCGACGGTAAGCCGGTCAGTGGCTTCATCCTGAAGCACGCCGATATCATGTCCGGCGGCGAGCTCGTGTTCGAGATGGCTGCATCCGCGCGGTAGTTTTGGACCACGAAATACACGAAAAACACGAAAGCGCTTCGCCTGATCCTTCAGAGGTTTTCGCGTCCTTCGTGGCCAGGCTCGATATGATGCGATAAGATTCTTATGGCGATGGACTGGAAATACAAGCGATCGGACTACCGGCGGCCGCCGGTGCAGCTGGAACACATGGACGTGCGCCTTGCGTTCTTCGAGGACCGCGTGGAGGGTACCGGGCGGCTCCATTGCCGCGCGCGCGAGGCGGTACGCGAAGTGCTGCTCGACTGCGACGGGAAGAAGGTGCCCTACGCGCTCGACCGCACGTACGCGCCGGGCGAGCGGTTCACGGTGGACGTGGCGCACACGTGCAATCCCGACGACCGCCACCTGGAGGGCATCTACCGCGACGTGACGCCGCCGGGACGTCCGCAGCAGTACATGAGCCAGTGCCAGCAGTACGGCTTCCAGCGCATCCTGC
>CAMNLN010000446.1 GCA_946543025.1 uncultured Verrucomicrobiota bacterium | reverse complement strand
CCACTACTCCATCTCCGTTCCGATGTCGAGCGAATCCAGGTCGATCTCGCCCTCGAACACCTTCTTGACCGGACCGGTGAGCGTGAAGCCCGTCCCCTTGGTCTGGCGCCAGTCGCCGTCGACCACAAGCTCGTATCCTTGCGACGTGCGCACCCGCAGCGGCAGGGACATGCCCTTCGTCTCCACGCCCACGATCGCCACCGCCACCGCGCCCGTGCCGCACGCGCCGGACTCCGCCTCCACGCCGCGCTCGTACGTGCGCATCAGCGCCTTGCGCGGCGCGATGTACTGGACGAAGTCGACGTTCGTGCCGTTCGGCGCGAACGCGTCCGCGAGGCGCAGCTCTCGCCCCAGGCGCTCCACGTCGGCCGCCGCCACGCTCGCGCACGGCACGATGAAATGCGGCACCCCGGCCTCCACGTAGTCGCCCGTCACGGTCTGCCCCTGAAGCTGGACCTGAAGGTTGTAGCGGCGGTTTCGCGGCTCGGGCATCCATATCTTCACGCTCCCCGGCCCGACGATCTCCGCATCCACGAGGCCCGCGCGCGTGTGAAAGGTCATTGCCGGCGAGCGCACCACGCCGATCTCCCGCGCGAACGCCGCCACGCAGCGCGCGCCGTTGCCGCAAAGGTCGGCCTCCGTGCCGTCCGGGTTGAAGAACGCCATGTGAAAATCCGCCACCTTGGACGGCTGGACGAGGATCACGCCCTCGCAGGCGATGCCGGTGCGCGCCGTCGCCAGCGCGGCGAGCCGCAGATGGTCATGGGCGGGAAACGTCTCGGCGCGGTCGTCGATCAGCACAAAGTCGTTTCCGGCGCCATGCATTTTCGTAAAACGCACGTTCTTCATTTCGCGCCTGCTTTCTGGTCACCTTCAGCAACTTGCACCAGGACATGTCGTTTGGTGCGACTGACTGGGATCGAACCAGCAACCTTCGGCTTCGGAGGCCAACGCTCTATCCAATTGAGCTACAGTCGCATCGTTTCCGGTGGTTTTATGAGGGTCGTTGACAATTCGTCGGCAATTGCTTCTCGCCGACTCGGCAAACTCGCCTCGCAAACGCGCGTATTCTACCACATCCCCGCCGTCGTGGCAAGTCGCCCGGCGTCGTCGTGCGGACTTTGCGCGGTCTGTCTTGTCAAGCGCAACGCGGCGAACGGAATCAGCTTTCCGGCGAAGCCGGCGTCGACTTGTCGACGACCGCGCAGATGCAACAGTCGCTCCACACGTTCTCCGCCGTCTCGATCATGTCGATGATCGTGTAGATCGGGAGGATCACGCCGAGGATCATGAGGTTTCCCCCAACGCCCGCCATGAGCGAGAGCGTGAGGAAGTAGCATCCCATCGGAACGCCCGCGTTGCCGATCGCGCACAGGGTCGCGATCACGCACCACGTCAGCATCGCGGGGAGCGTGAGGACGATCCCGCATTCCGGCGAATTACGTATGACGAAGAGCGACGTCACGAGGATGAACGCGGCGCATCCGTTCATGTTGATCGTGCAGCAGAGCGGCAAGATGAAGCGCGCGATCCACGGCTTCGCCTTCATGTTCTTCTCCGCCGTGGCGACGGTGACGGGCAAGGTCGCCGCGGACGACTTGGTGAAGAGCGCCATCAAGAGCGCCGGCGTCATCTGGCGCATCACCTTGTAGCCGTTTACGCCGCGCAGGTAGCAGAAGAGCGGAAGGATAATGAAGAACTGTATGAAATTCCCGCCGAGGACGACGAGGACGTACTTGCCGATGGAACCGACGACGACGCCGGCGGACATCTGCGCCGCCAGCTGCGCGGCGAAAGCGACGATTCCCGCGGGCAGCGCCCAGATAAGGCCCTTGATCAGCCCGAAGAACACCTCCTGCAGACCCCCGAGCGCCTTGTGGAGCGCCCTCACGTTCTCGCTCGTCCGTCCGAGGATGGCGATGGTGATGCCGAGTCCGGCGGAGATGAGGACGATCGCGAGGACGTTTCCGGTGAGGAACGGATTGATCAGGTTGTTCGGGATCGCGTTGAGGATATGCCCGTAGACCGTCTCGGGCGCGCGGGAAATCTGCGCCATCGCGTCCGCGTTGTCCGCCACGGCCTTCACGACGCCCTGGTCGATCGTGCCCGGGTCGACGAGGATGAAGAGCCCGAGCCCCACGAGCGCGGCGACGAACGACGTGAGGCACGTGCAGGCGAACGTCTTCGCGAACACCTTGCCCATCGCGTTTCCGTCGCCGAGGGAAGCCATGGCCGTGAGGATCGCGAGCGCGACCGTCGGCACCGCCACGAACTGGAAGCATCGCGTGTAGGCGGAAGCCACGAAGTCCATAAAGTCGTTGAGCGGCGCGATGCCGAGCATGCCGAGAACCGCGCCGATTGCCAGCGCGAGCGTCCAGATGATTGCCTGCTTGAATTTCATGATGCCTTCCATTCTTTTCTAGTATGCCAAACTTTCGCTGCCGCGATCGCCAGACAAGGGGGCGGCAATAGATACCTAAAGCATTTTGGGTCTTTTCAACCCGAACAACAAACGGACTCGACCGTTGCGGCCGCGCAAGAGCGCGATCCTCCCGTAAGCTTTTTCATCTCAAAATCA
>CAMNLN010000445.1 GCA_946543025.1 uncultured Verrucomicrobiota bacterium | reverse complement strand
AAGCGAAACGACGATGCGCGAAGCCTTTTCCAAGCTGCGCAACCAGGTTCGGTGATCATGCCGTATGTTGCGCCAGACCACCGCCATTCCGCTTGTAAGAACCACCTATTTGTCGTTCCACGTGCAGTCCGCCCAGTCCGGCGCGTAGATGGTGAATGGTGAGAAGATGGCAGTCTGCCATGACGGTTTGTGCGGCCGGGAAGCGTTCCGGCAAAGCCTGCGCCTGCAACTTTCCCATGACTCGCCGGGCGTTGCGCGAGGGGACGGTAAATGCTATAATGCGAGCCATGAAAACGTGGCTTGCATTCTGGTCCGGGATATTTAAGAACAATCCGACGTTTCGCCTTGTTCTGGGGCTTTGCCCCACGCTGGCGGTGACGACTTCGCTCGAGAACGCGCTCGGCATGGGCCTTGCGGCGACGTTTGTGCTCGTCTGCTCGAACGGCATCATCTCGGCGTTGCGCAAGTTGATTCCCGACGCGGTGCACATCCCGTGTTACATCGTGATCGTGGCGACGTTCGTGACGGCGGTGGACCTGCTGATGCAGGCGTACCTGCCGGCTCTCTCCGAATCGCTCGGCATCTTCATCCCGCTGATCGTCGTGAACTGCATCATCCTTGGTCGCGCCGAGGCGTTCGCCTGCAAGAACGGCGTGGTCGACTCGCTGGCCGACGGCCTCGGGACGGGCATCGGCTTCACGCTCGCGCTTGCGCTGATCGCCGCCGTGCGCGAGATCGCCGGTGCGGGATCGCTTACGATCTGGGGCGACCTCGCCATCAAGAACATCCATTCGAATACGGTTGTCCTCGCCATTCTGCCGGCAGGCGGCTTCATCACGCTTGGGCTGTTGCTCGCCCTCATCAATCGGCTCGGGGAGGCGTCCGCCCGCCGTCGCGGCGCGCCGGCGCCCCTGCCGATCAACCTCGATTGCCGTCACTGCACCATGTGTCCTGCCGGGAAGTGAACCATGAAGTGTCCGAAATGTGGAAGTGATGACGACAAGGTGCTCGATTCGCGCGCGGTACGCGACGGAGCGGCGATTCGTCGCCGCCGCGAGTGCACGGTGTGCGGCGCGCGGTTCACCACTCACGAAGAGATCGACCGCGACGAGGTGACGGTGGTCAAGCAGGACGGCTCGCGCGAGCCGTTTTCCCGCCAGAAGCTGGAGAAGGGCGTACGCATCGCCTGCCAGAAGCGCCCCGTCTCCGAGGACCAGCTCCAGTCGCTGCTCGACTCCGTGGTGGCCTCGCTCGAAGGCGAGGAGGTGCCCACCTCGAAGATCGGCGAGCTGGTGATGGAGCGCCTGCACGCGCTCGACGAGGTGGCGTACATCCGCTTCGCGTCCGTCTACCGGCGCTTCACGGACGTCAACCAGTTCCTTTCCACGATCACCGAGATGGTGAAGAAATAGAGATGTCCGCAATGCCACAATTGTCCATCAACGGCAGATGGGAATGAACGGATTTTCTCGTATTGATATTTCTGGCAATTGCGGACACTTGTGATTTGTGGGCAATGTCGAAGCGATAGACAAGGAGCCATGATGGGCAAGAACGGAAAATTCTACGCGGTGATCCTGTCGGGCGGCAGCGGCGAACGATTCTGGCCGCTCTCGACGCCGGAGCGTCCGAAGCAGTTTCTTTCTGTGTTCGGCGGCAAGTCGCTCTTGCGCCAGGCCGTCGACCGCCTGAAGGGCCTCGTGCCGCCGGAGCGTACGCTGGTGGTGACGGCAGAGTCCCTCGTGAAGGCGACGCGCGCGGAGCTGCCCGAGATGCCGCGCGCGAACATCGTCGCCGAGCCGTGCCGGCGCGACACGGCGGCGGCCATCGCGACGGCTTGCGGCGTGGTGGAGGGGCGCGGCGGCGCGGATGCCGTGGCCGCCGTCCTGACGGCAGACCAGGTGATGCGCGATGTGCCAGCCTTTCGGCGCGTGCTGGCGGACGCCGCGCGCGCGGCGGCGAAGACGGACGACATCGTGACGATGGGCGTCGCGCCGGACTACCCGGCCACGGGTTTCGGTTACATTCAGGTGGGCAAGCCGATCGATCTCGGCACGAAGACCGTCTTCGCGCGCGCGGCGAAGTTTGTGGAAAAGCCGGATGCCAAGACGGCGCGGCGCTACCTTGCCTCCGGACGGTACGTGTGGAACGCCGGCATGTTCGTGTGGCGCGTGGCGACGATGAAGGCCGCGCTTCTCGCGGGCGCGCCCGCCCTTGCGATTCTGGAGGCGAGCGTGGCGGCGGCCCGCTCCGCGCGCGGCGTACGGCAGGTGCTGGAGACATACTACCCCCAGCTGCCGAAGATCTCCATTGACTACGCCGTGATGGAGAAGGCGGCGAACATCCTCGTCTCGCGCGGCGCGTTCGGCTGGGACGACGTGGGCACGTGGACGAGCGCGGACAGGCATCTTCCCGCCGATGCGCAGCGGAACGTCGTCCAGGGAGAGGCTGCGCTTCTCGACGTCGCCGACTCCATCGTCCTTTCAACCGGCCCGCGGATCGCCGCCCTCGGCGTGAAGGACCTAGTTGTGGTGGCGACCAAGGATTCCGTGCTCGTGGCGGACAAAACGCGTGTGCAGGACCTCAAGAAG
>CAMNLN010000444.1 GCA_946543025.1 uncultured Verrucomicrobiota bacterium | reverse complement strand
ACATGTCCAGCCGCGCGAAACGGCATTGGCTTCGGAACGCCAGCGTACGGCCGTCCAGGCTGCAGGAGACCGGCGACCAGATCTCGCGTATCGCGCGTCCATGCCCTCCCAGCCCGTCCGCCGTCCATCCGTCCTTCGCCCGCAGCACGCCGCCGATGCAGCGCGGCACCGCGCAAATTGCCGCCCAGCACTCGGCCAGCCCGGCCCCCAAGCCGCCCGCTCCCTCCTGCGGCAGCAAGGGGACGGCGAGCGTCATCTGTTTCTCGCGCGCAAGGCCCCGCAACGCCCCCCAGGCCGGCGCGTCCAGCAGCTTCACGCCGTCAGACTTCTGCCAGCTGACGACGCACGGATGTCGCCCGGCATCGCCGGGAAGCATCCCGCCCGCGACATAGACGCCCCGCTCGTCGCAGAGGTCGAGCAGTTCCGTCGGCACGGCATTCGTACACCAGATCATGTTGGCGTTGAGCCTCTTCACGTCTCGGACAACGTCACGGCAGGATGACGCCCGAACCGTCGCATCCTCCGGCCAGACGGCGAACGGCGCGTTGATGCCGCGCAAGCGCAATATTTGCCCGTTGAGATAGACCCCGTCGTCGCGACGTACCTCCAGCCGACTGAACGCGAAGCGGCCCGTCTCCTGCGCCAAAACCCCGCCCGACGCATCCAGCAGTTCCGTCTGGACTCCGTAGAGGACCGGCATCTCGTCTGACCAGAGCATCGGCTGCTCGACCTTGAACGCGAGTACTGTCTTCAGCGTTCCCGGCACGAGCCAATTGACGGCGAAACCAGCCTTGGCCTGAACGGCGGCAACCAGCCTGCCGTCCGGTGCCGTCACGCGTGCCCGTACGGAAGCGACCCCCGCGTCGGAGTCGACGACGCATGTCAGCTCGCCACTGCCGTCAAGGTCGCCGACGACCGACAGGCGCACGATCTTCGTCGCCCAGGCACACGCCACCGCCAGGATGGCGGTCAGAAATAGAATTGCTCGTCTCATGTCGCAGGATCCTGCCCGGCGGACATGATAGCAGAAATGACGGCGTCGCACACCTCAAATCCGCGATCCGTCAACGCAAAGCGGTCACATCCCGTCTCCCGCACGATCCCGTGCGGCACGAGCGCCTGAAGTTCCCGCCGCCATGTCGTCATCCTCGTCGACAGCACCGGCCAGCGCTTCATCGTCTCGCACAGGTCGAGGCCCGCTACCGTCCGAAGCGCAAAAAGCGCGCGTTCGAGCGCGTCAGCCTCCGACGAAAGCGTCGTGACGTCATATCCGCCCGCGGTGTTCCCTACCGTGCGTCGCGACCCCTCGCGCCCATGCGCGCCCTCGCCGAGGCCGACATAGTCCTCGCCGCGCCACACGGACATGTTGTGCCGGCATTCAAATCCCGGCTTCGAGAAATTCGAGACCTCGTATCGCTTGAGTCCGATCTCCGCGAGCGCCGCACGCGCCGCGTCGTGCTGCGCGAGCGCCGCGTCGTCGTCCGGCAATGTAACGTGC
Organism: uncultured Verrucomicrobiota bacterium; assembly: GCA_946543025.1. Classification (GTDB taxonomy): domain Bacteria; phylum Verrucomicrobiota; class Kiritimatiellia; order RFP12; family UBA1067; genus RUG572. The sequence continues at coordinate 1,094 of CAMNLN010000444.1, read as the reverse complement.
CCTTCCGCCACAGATTGATCAAGCGTTGTCCCCGGTTCGCGAATGAGCGTGTAGACGCTCACGTGGTCGGGCTTGAGCGCGCACGCACGCGTAAGGGTCTGTCCCCACGACGCAACGGTCGTCCCCGGCCAGCCGGCGATCAGATCGAACCCCGCATTGTCGAAACCCGCCGCACGAATCGTTCGAAAAGCGATTTCCGCCTGCACGGCCGTGTGCGGACGTCCCATCGCGCGCAAGATGTCGTCGTCAAGGCTCTGTACGCCCATCGAGAGACGGTTGACGCCACCTGCGCGCAGGTCCTCCAGCAGACGCGGCGTCACGTCGCACGGATTCAGCTCCACCGTAAACTCGTCGATTTCCTTGAAGCGTTTTCTCACCGCCGCGCAGAGAGGCCGCAGGTCGCACAGGGCCGGCGTCCCCCCGCCGAAGTAGATGGTGCCGCGCGCCGCGAAGTCCAGTCGCGACACCTCGTCCGCGATGCGCGCCGCATAGGCCGCGCGCGTCGCCTCGGAAACGCCGCCGCGCGAATGGAGCGCGCAGTAGGCGCACTTGCTCCGGCAGAACGGGAAATGGACGTACAGGTTCAACGGCTATCGAAAGACGATGGGCATGCCGAACTCACTCCCGCCGATACTGCGCGCTGGCGTCGCGAGGATCGTTGACGTTGTCGCAGTCGGCGTCCTTGATGTAGCCCTTGCCATCGGGTGCGCCGACTTCCACGAGGCAGTTCGTCGAGCCGTTGTTCCGGAACACCACCGTCGGGCTCTGCACCTTGGCGTTAAATTTCCCGACCGACGAAAAGCCGACATGGCGCATCCCCGGCTTCGACATGTACCAGTAACAGAAGCACTTGTCCAGCACGCCGCCGCCGTGCGGACCGAACTTGAAGCCCGTGCAGAACTGGTCGCTGTAGCAGAAGTCCATCCAGTTGTTGCCGGAGTTGATCTCGAATCCGATGGTGCTGTCGTAGAACCCCTTGTCCCTCTTCATGGCGACAAGCGGGTGGAGGTCGCGCAGGCAGTTGCCGCCGCTGTTGACCACCACGCCCTTCACCACGGCGTAGATGCGCATGTTCGCGAGCGTGTTGTCGTAGC
>CAMNLN010000443.1 GCA_946543025.1 uncultured Verrucomicrobiota bacterium | reverse complement strand
GACCGCCGCCTGCGTCGCGACGGAAGCAATCAGAAGCGCAGCCGCCGCCGTGCGGACAATTCCCTCCCTGCATGTCATGCCGTCTTTCCCGCAAGAAACGCCTCGTAGCGGTCGCAACAGCCCTTCACATCGTCCGTAAACGCGACTTGTCGCCCCTTGTCCAGCCAGAGGATCTTGTTGCACAGGGCCCGAACCTGCCCGATCGAATGGGATACGAGGATCGTCGTCGCGCCTCCAGTGATAATCTCGCGCATCTTCGCCTCGCTCTTCCTGCGGAACGCGCCGTCGCCGACGGCAAGCACCTCGTCTAGGATCAGGATCTCCGGCTTGACGAGCGAGGCGATCGCAAACGCGAGACGCGACTTCATGCCCGAGGAAAGCTGCTTGAAAGGACGCGTCTCGTATTCGCGCAATTCGGCGAAATCGACGATCTGGTCGTATGTCTCGTCCATGAAGGAACGCGTGTAGCCAAGCATGGCCCCGCGCAAGTAGGCGTTCTCCTTCACCGTCAGGTCGCCGTCGAAACCGCTGGCCAGCTCAAGAAGCGCCGCAACCTGCCCTTGCCGCGACACGCGGCCGCGCGTCGGCTCCATGATGCCGGAGATCGCCTTGAGAAGCGTCGACTTGCCGGCGCCGTTCGTGCCGATGATGCCCAGCATGTCGCCCTTCCGGATTCCGAAGCTCACGTCGCGCACGGCCCAGAAGTCCACTGCCTGGTAGTGCCCGGTCAGTCGACGCATCACCCATTCCTTGAGGCCGATGTTCTTGAAATCGCCCACCCGGTAGCGGATGGAGACGTTCTGGCAAGAGAGCATTGTCTTTGCGTCAGACATAGTACAGGAAGGTCGTGTTATAGTGCTTGTACATGAAGATTCCCCCAAGCAGCGCGGCAAGGGCAAAGCCGGCGAGCGTCAGATGCGTCTCGAGCGAGGGGACGGCTCCGGACAGAACGATCTCGCGAAAATAGTCGATATGCCGATAGACGGGGTTGCACGCGAAGGCGAACTTCATCTTGGCCGGGAAGCCGTCCACCGTGTAGAAGATGGCTGATCCGTACATGAGCAGTTGCAGGAACACCCGCCACAGGTAGTCGATGTCACGGAAGAAAATGAAAAGCGCGGACAGGATCAGCCCGATGCCGACGTTGAACACCAGCAGCGTCGCCACCGGGTAGGCGAGCAGCAGGAACCGCCAGGAGAAAGGCACGTCGTCCAACCAGCAGAAAAGCAGAAAGACAAGCAAGGTCAGCGCGAAATTGATCAGCGTCTGCACGCAACCGGAAAACAGAAACAGGTACTTCGGCACATTTACCTTGGTGAAGATGGCGGCGTTGGCGTAGAGGCTGAGCATCCCGCTGTTCGTAGCCTCCGAAAACCAGCAGTAAAGCAGGTTTCCGCAGAACAGATAGGTGGTGTAGTGGGCCATGTTCCGTCCGAAGAACTGCGCGAACACGACCTTCATCACAAGCAAGGTAAAGAGCGGCATGAGCATGCTCCAGCCTACGCCAAGAATCGTACGCTTGTACTTCTTCTTGAAGTCGCGTTTGATCAGTTCCTCGAGCAGGAACCGATATCTCAACAGTTTTCGCAACATCTCACCATTTCCTTGAAAATCCCATGCTGGCCATCCGTTGCCCGTTCTCATGGAGCCGTGGCGTTCTCACACAGCCACAAGTCGCGCCGAAAAATCAGCCAAACCGTCGGCACGAGCAACACCAGATCTCGCACGATCGCCAAAACCAGTTCCATTCGGCCGCCGCCCGACGAAACGCCAAAGCATCCGCAGTCGATCTCCAGTCCGCGTATGGCGGCGATCGTCAATGCGCCGAGGAACATCACGAGCATGCCAGTGGCCAGCAACGCAACCTCTCGCGTCCATTTCGTGAATATGAATGCGATTCCCACCAGCATCTCCAGCATCGGCAAAGTCAGAGAAAAAAGACCTACCGTAGCTTCCGGCAACAACTCGTATTTCATCACAACCGAAGCAAACAGTCCGGGGTCCATGACCTTTCCCCAAGCCGAATACACGAACATGCCGCCCAACCCCACGCGACAGAGACGTTCAAGCCAATCCAATACCCGTGCCCACTTCATCCTATTCCTCCGTCATGACCACAGGACCGCCAAGCCAATTCACCCGCTGTTCCTCATAGACGCGCAAGTTGTTGAAGACGCCAAGCAGGACTGCAAAGGCCACAATGCCCACCACGACCCACCAGTTAAAATGTCTTAATATTTTTTTCATTATCACCTTCTCTTTCGCGTTCCGAGCTGACACGACAACCGTTTCTCAGCCAAAGCCCATATCCTTTTTAAATTTCATCTTGCACCATGCATTGAAATAACCGCCCAAACAGTCCTCAGCAAGATCCAGATATCCATCCATGGCGACCAATTCAAGACATAATAGGTATCCAGTTCCACACGCCGTTCATATCCTGTGTCACTCCGTCCTGAAACCTGCCAAAGACCTGTGATTCCAGGCAACACGGAGGAAAAGACCTTGTACGAATCACCGTAATAGCACACCTCCTCCTGAACGATTGGCCGAGGGCCGATCACTGCCATTTCTCCCGCAAACACATTGAACAGTTGCGGCAGCTCGT
>CAMNLN010000442.1 GCA_946543025.1 uncultured Verrucomicrobiota bacterium | reverse complement strand
TTCTTCATGTGCGTGTCCGTTTTGTCGTTTTATAGGGAAACTAGTATACCATACTTGTCATTAGGGTTTTAATTCGGCAATGAAAGGTCGAGGCGGAGCGTGCCGGCGCGCGGGCGGAAGGTGAAGCCGCTTGCGGTGGGCGTGACGTCCGCTTGGCAGGCTACTTCGTAGCGAAAGCCCTGGAACTCGAACGACAGCTTGTCGCCGCGCAGGTCCGTCGTTTGGCGGAACGCGGGCGCGTAGTCCGCCGCCAGCGTGACGCCTTCCACGCGGATGCCGCGCTCGTCGAAGACGATCTTCGCCGTCGAGCCGTCCGTGCGCGTGGCGACGACGGCGAGCGTGTCGTCAGGACCGGCCGATGCGTCGAGCCGCGTGAAGGTGCCGTCCAGCGACATGACGCCGGAAACGCCGTTCGTCCGGAAGAGAAACTCGTCGACCACGGGGGGCGTGAAGTAGTTCGCCTGCCAGCCCGTGCAGACCGTGTCGAGGAACGGCTCCTCGAACGCGTCGCACATCTTGTGGATGTCGCGGAAATAGAGCCGGCTACCGTCGCGGAACAGGTTCGCGCGATAGAAACGGCTGTTGTACCAGATGCTGTTGCGGTCGGCGCCGGACCAGTCCTCGAGCGCTACTTGCGTCTGCGGACAGTTCTGGGGATGTTCGGCCTTGAAGCGGCGGGCGGTCTCGCCCATCGTCTCCACGGCGAGGATGCCGGCGTCGCGCGCGGCGGCGATGCGTTCGCACTGGTAGGGCAGGCCCTTCTTGATGTTCGCCCAGCCGAAGCTGTTTTCCTGTCCGGTCTGCATGTAGGAGAGGTTGATGAGGCCGGGCGCCGAAATATAGGTGCGGAAGTACCAGTCGACGATCGGTTTCACGTTGCCGCCGGCCCAGACCGGCTCGAGGGTGGGGCAACCGCTTTTGAACGGATAGTCTGGGAATCGTGCCTTCGGGTTCGCGTAGTTGTAGATCGGGTCGGGCGTGAGCATCTTGAAGACCGGCGCGGGCACGGCATTGGCCATGTCGACGGCGGCGGAGAGCATGTTACGGCGGGAGGGGTAGTAGGCGCCGTTCGAGTAGCCGCCCCGCAGGCCGTAGGCGTCGGTGTTGTCCTGCTCGCGGCAGATGCAGAAGCCGTCCACGCCGTACGTTTTCACCATGTAGTCCATCGACCAGGCGTCGAGCAGCCAGGAGCCCACGCTTTTCGGATAGGCGCCGAAGTCCGCCTTGAATCGCGCGAAGGCCGCGTCGATGAGCGCCTTCCGCTCGGCGTGGGTGTAGGCCATCAGGAAGCCGGGGTTGATGAACCAGTCCCAGTCCCATGAGGGATCGTGCTTCGGACGCCACGGGAGCCCTGCCGCCTCGTTGAGCGGGCGCGACATCTCGAACCACAGGCCGAACTCCGTCAGCTTCGGGTCCGATTTCGCCGCCTCTGCGCGCAGTTCCGGGTCGATCAGCGCGTCGTATTGGAAGAGAATCGTGTTCTTGAGCTTGTGCTTGCGGTTGAGCGCCACCTCTTCGCGCAGCGCCTCCGCGTACCAGGCGCGCGGCTGGCGCGGATCGAGCGCGCGCACGAAGTTCACCACGTTCATCACGGCGCGCGGCGCTTTCGCGGGGCGCGCGGCCGTGCGCGCGACGAGCGGCGCGACGGGCGTGAGCGACAGGTTCATGCGCGCGTCGTCGCCGTTCATCGTGCAGAGGACGTACTTGTCCTTGCAGACGAACGCCGGATGGGGGTCGGGGTGGTCGTGCCAGCTGCCGTCATCGTCGCAGAGCTTCGGGCGGACCGCGTGGATGTAAATCCCTTGCTTCGCGTCGCGGTTCCAGAAGCCGACTTGCCACCGGCAGCCGCGGTACCACTTGCCGACGGACATGTCGAAGGTGACGAGGCGGTTGTTCGCGGACATCGTGGCGTGGGCGGCGCGCATCGGGCAGACTGTCTCCTGCTCGCCCGTGGCGAGGTTCTGGTAGTGCACGCCGCGCGCGCACCAGTAGAAGCCCTTGCCGTCTTCCGCCCAATGCTCGTGCGTGGCGTAGTTGCGGTCGGGGATGCGGCTGGGCTGCAGCTCGCGGCGGCCGTCGGGATAGGCGAGCCACATGCGCGGGTACCAGCCGGTCTTCTTCTTGTATTCGATCGCGTCCGGAGTGCGCGAACACTTCTCCCAGGCTATGAGGGCGATGTCGTCGCGGACGGGGTTGAGCTGGTCGTGGTTGGCGAAGAAGGGCGTGGTGCCCCAGCTTTCCCACGCGCCCGTCTCGAAGTTGATGCATCCCTGCTCGTAGCGGTCGTCCAGGTGCGCGGCGATGAACATCTTCTTCCGGTCGGTGGTCAGCGTGGGGTGCGTGGAGAGGTAGTGGACCTTCTTGACGTCCTTGAGAAGGGCGTCCGGCACCTTGCACACCACGATTTCATTCAGCGGGTCGACGAGGAAGTCGCGGCGGCAGACGTGCCGTTCCGTCACGCCGTTGGACTTCCCGGTGCGGAAGTACCACAGCTGGTCGGTCTTGACGTCGAGGAAGGGGATCTGCGTGGGAACGTGCAGGTCCACGATGGTGTCGGTCTTGAGGTCGATCAGGGCCGTCGTGTTCAGGCGGTTCTTCTTCTTCGTCTTGCCGTCCGGC
>CAMNLN010000441.1 GCA_946543025.1 uncultured Verrucomicrobiota bacterium | reverse complement strand
CCATTCGCGGTTGACAGAATGGGCGGAAAATGGCATGATACAGGGGAACTGATTCAAAGAGGAGTTGTACCATGTCGAATCGGAAGTCGATCAATCGGCTGGCGGGCGCGTGCCTGGCGGCATTTGGGGTGTTTTGCGCGGCGCGCGCGGCGACGGTGACGGTGAGCAGCTTCAAGGGGACGGTATACGGCCCCGGCGAGGCGACGCTCGCGTTCACGGGCGTGGGCGCCGCGCAGGAGCTGTGGGTGGCGTGGGACGACGCCGACAAGGGCGCAGACATCTCGCAGTGGAAGGAGAGCGAGCAGCTGGACACGATCGCCTCCGGAACGACAAGCGTCTCGTACCGCCTGCCGGACGACGCGCGGCCGGGGCGCGCGGCGCGGTTCTTCCTCTTCCCGACCGGCGGCACGTATCCGCTCGCTTACATCCGCTCCACCGGCACGCAGTACATCGACACGGGCATCTATCCGGATCCGCACACCGCCGCGAGCATGACCTTCCTCCTCGACGACATGGACACGCGCCAGCAGCGCACGTTCGGCGTGGGCGACAACACCAACGGCTTCGTGTTCGCCTCCTACATCAACGGCAGCGGCTTCTGGGCCTGGGCCGCCAAGGACCACTTCGGCAACTGGGCGTCGTCCGGCAACATGCCCCTCCACCGCCGCGCGACGATTACGCTCGACGCGCACAACCAGCTCTACACGCTCCAGCAGGAGGGGATTGTCGACTACACCTACAAGCTCACGAACCACGCCGTCGTGGTCGGGCACCAGACGCTGACGAGCTCAATTCCGCTCTATTTGATGGCGTACAAGAATCTGAGCGGGAGCATTGCCGGCTACGGCAAGATGCGCGTCTATTCCGCTTCCGTCTCGCTCACCAACGCGGTCGTGCGGAACTTCACGCCGTACGTGCAGTCCGGCGAGGCGGGCCTGATGGACACGGTGCACAACCAGTTCTACGCGAACGGCGGCACGGGCGCGTTCATCGCCGGCGGGCGCGGCGACGGGACCGGTGGCGCGGCGAGCGACCCGCTCGACCTCACGACGGCGCGTAGCGAGGACGTGTTCGCGGACGCGTTCATCTGGATGCGCGGCATGGCCGTCGACAAGAACGGCAACGGCATCCTCGACAACGGCGAGATGACGAACTCCCTCAACACCGTCGCGCTCACCACCGGCTCCTACGGCGCGGCGGGGCACAAGCCCGTCATCTCCAACGAATTCGTGCGCCTGCCCGGACGCGGCGTGGGGCGGCAGATGCAGACGCTCTACTTCCCGCAGGACGTCGCGTGGACGGACGAGGCGCACACGAACGGCACGGCCTATCCCTGCGCCGTGACGTGCGGCACGCCGCTCACGGGCTTCGACAGCCACTACACGTGGATCCTGCGCTTCCGGCCCGACTTCTCCGAACCCATGCTCGGCAACCAGTGGATGCTCGGCTTCGGCTACGGCGCCTCGCGCGGCATGATGTTCGGTCCTGCCGAGACCAGCACGGAGCGGCGCACGCTCCGGGTCTATACGCTCAACGACAGCTGGAATCCGGGCGAGAACTTCGTCATCTCCAACGGATGCGGCTGGGTGGACTTCGCCGTGACGGTGGACGGGCAGAAGGTGACGGCGTATCTGGTCAAGGACGGACCGACGACGCCGGACACCAACGTCGACATCGGCCTGCTGAAGCGGGCGTCGCGGACGTACGCGAACACGGTGAACCTCGTGCCGAATCCCGGGTCGTTCTTGCGCTTCGGCACGGAAAGCCCCCAGAACGGCTCCTACGCGATGCCCGCGCCGAGCTCGGGCAACAACCACTACAAGTGCTTCAGGGGCAGCATCCAGCAGTTCGCGTGCTGGAAGCGGACGCTTTCCGAGCAGGAGATCCTGGCGGCGTTCGGCTGGCCGCGCGCGGAGACGTGGCGCGTGGGCGTGGAGAACGACGCGACGACGGAGCTTTCCGCCGACACGGCGCCGGCTGGCGGATTCGACGTGGACGGCGAGCTGTGGCCCGTGCCGAACGGCGGCCTCGCGGGCGGGGCGTCCGTCTCGTTCAAGTTCCCGGTCGAGGCCGGCTACGACGACGGCCGCGCGCAGATCTTCCGCTGGAAGGCGACGAGCGGTTCGGCGGAGGGGCTGCTGGGCGTAGCGGTCAACGGAAAGTCGCTCGGCGCGCGGACGGTGAAGGCAGGCACGACTCAGAAGTGGTTCGTGCCGGCGGCGGCGCTCACGGTCGGCACAAACACGCTCACCGTCACGCGCATCGACCGCGGCACCGGCGTGGTGAAGCTCGACGCGGCGGCGCTCGGCGGCGGCTGGCAGGTGGGCAAGCGCGACGACGGCTGGGCGGACTTCAGCCACGAGGGGCCTGTGCGCGACGAATACCATGTGGTGGACGGCAACATGCGCCACGTGCCGCGCGTGATGCTGTACACGGGCACGAGCAACCACGCGAGGTCGCGCGAATGGTGGCACGCGGTGATGCCGCGGTCGCTCGCGGGCGCGTACGACTGGATTCTCCACTTCCGCACGGGTCCCAACGGCGGTGGGACGGGAACGCGCCTTTGCATCGACTTGAACGGCGAACGCCTCGCGACGAAGGACGCGCCTGGCACGAAAA
>CAMNLN010000440.1 GCA_946543025.1 uncultured Verrucomicrobiota bacterium | reverse complement strand
GCAAGATTCCCTCGTGCAGATTCCGTCTCGCGCTTTCCGATCTGAAGCTCAAAGGTCATTACCGCTTTGGCGTGACGCCGGTCGAGAGCTTCGGGAAGAAGGGCCGGACAATCTGGTCTGAGACGGTCGAGATCAAGGCATAATGCAATGCACAAGTCGATATGAAGCATCACCACTGCTGCGTGGACAACATGCCGCGCGGCTTCGTCACTGCACTGCATGCCGGCATCCTCCTCGCCCCCGGCTTTTAGGATACCCCCCCCGCAGGGGGGTTTAATTTGACGGCGGGTTTTGGTAGAATTGGGGCATGAAAATTCATCTTGTCCTGGCCGCTGCATTTGCCGCGCTTTCGGCCGCCGCGGCGTTCAAAGAAGGCAAAACAGCCATTCCAGCTGAATGGAAGGGGAAGAGCGTCCGCTACGAGCAGAAACTCGGCTTCTGCGAGGTCGACGTCATGGTGAACGGGAAAAAGGCCGGCACCGCGTATGCGCCCGACGGCACTGTTGAACTCGCGCCGTATCTTAGGTTCGGCGTGGAGAACGAGATCACGACGGTCGAACGCAAGGCCGATGCGTACTACGGACGCGGCGACGAACCGTCTGGCGCGAGGCGCGACGGGAAGCATCGGCTTTCAGCCGCGGCGCTTGTGCCGCGCACCGCCGCGTGGATCGACGATTTCTTCGCGCGTCCGTCGTGGCGCGAAAAGAAGCTTTTCGTCGATGTCGAGATCGAGTCTCTCTCGCGCGAAGACGCAGTTGTGGAAGTCGAGCTGTCTGATGCGCAGGGTATGCCCGTTCTCAAGCGCGCGAAGAAGGCCGCGCGCCTTGAAAAGGGCTCGAACGTCGTTAAGATCGAGTTGCCGTGGACGGACGACATCGTTGCGTGGGAGCCTGTCGCCGGTGCGAAGACGTACGACTGCCGCGTGAAGCTCTCGGCAGGCGGGAAGGAATGCGATTCGCGTCGGCCTCGCTCGATGATCGGCTTCCGCGAGGTGTGGCGCGAGGGTAAGGAGATCATGCTCAACGGCCACGTACAGCGCTTTCGCGGCTTTTGGAACCAGGGGCTTCCGGCGAATGCGGCGGACGTGCATCTCTACGGATACAATCTCTCCTACGAAACACACCGGCACTGGGCCTACTGGTCTGAAGACGAGAAGGATCTCGCGAAGAAGTCTTCCGCGGGAATTGCCGTTTTCACCGGCATGCCGTCGATCTACTACGTCCACGACGCGATACGCCGCGATCCGAAGTGCACGGAGCAGTTCAAGCGTGCGCTCTTGGCGTGGATGCGTACGTGGCGCAACTATCCGTGCATTGTGGCCGCGTCTACCGGCGTCAACCAGATATGCCCTGAGCGCAATATGCGCCCCGAGATCCTCGGGCAGGTGCGCGAAGAGGGCGGAGTCGTGGACAATATCGAGTTCGCCGCCGCGATTGCCCGCGAGATGAACCCCAACTGCCTGTACTTCTCCCATGCCGATGGGACAGAGGCCGACATTTCGTCCTCGAACCTCTACTTCAACTTCACCCCGCTCCAGGAGCGCGAGGAATGGCTTTCGCAGTGGGCGACGAACGGAATCCTCCCCTGGTACGCGGCGGAGTTCGGCGCTCCGTACTACGCGTGCTGGTTCCACAGCCGCGTCCCGGAGATGACGGAATGGCTCGCCGTCTACTATGGCGCGCGCGCATACGAGGCGGAGGACGAGGGAATGCTCTCCAATTCGCGCGCGTTCGCAAAGAGCTGCTTCAACAACACGCACGGCGGCTGGATCGGAAAGGACAGGAAGGACAGGAAGGATCTCTATCAGTTTCATCCTCTTGCGGAGGAGTTCTCGCGGATGCTCGTCAAGAGGGTCAACCGCGCGTGGCGCACGTGCGGGCAGAACGGCGGGCTCATGTATCTGCAGTCATGGCCGTGGGACAAGGCGAATACGGTCCGCGACCGCCAGTGTGTCGCCAACGGCGATTTCATCGCGTACATCGGCGGCGATCCGGAGCCGACGGACAAGACGCACGCCTACCGGCCTGGCGACGAAGTCAGGAAGTGCCTCGTGTTCGTCTGGGACGGGCAGGGCGGAAATGACGTGACGGCGAAATGGCGCGTCGAGGAGATAGGCGGCGGAACGGCTGCGTCGGGAACGGAGAAGGTGTCTTTGAAGCAGGGCGAAGTGAAGTCCGTTCCGGTTGTTTTCAAGACTAAGCCGGAGAACGCCGAAAAGCGCTACCGTCTCGCGGCGGAGTTCTCGATTGCGAAGGGCGGAGACAATCCGGCGAACGCGACGATGAAGTCCGACTCCGTCGAGTTCGAGGTCTATCCGAAGCGCGCCCCTCGCGTATGGAAGGGCGCGCCGGTCGCGCTGTTCGATCCAAACGGGAAAACGGCGCCGATCCTTGACGATCTCGGCGTCAAGTATGTTCCCGTGGATTCGCTTGAAGGCGTGCCGAAGAAGACGGAGCGGCTTGTCGTCGGCTGGCGCGCGCTTTCGTCTGCGCAGGGACTCGAGAAGCTTGCACCGCGCGTCGAAGAAGGGCTCAAAATACTCGTCATGCAGCAGACGGCGGATGTATGGCAGTCGCTCGGCTTTACGGTCGAGGACTCTATGGCGCGGCAGATGTACAACGTGTCGCTCGAACGTGTCGCCGACCGGGATCTCGGCTACTGGGCGGGTGCGCC
>CAMNLN010000439.1 GCA_946543025.1 uncultured Verrucomicrobiota bacterium | reverse complement strand
CCTTGGCCATGGCAGAGAGCGGCTTGCCGCGCTGGCCGAAGCAGTTGATGGGCGTCGCCGTGAAGCGCACGTCGCCCGTTCCAAGCTCATCGAGCGCGAACCGGCAGAACGGGGCGGTCTTCACGTTGGGGTGGTCCAGCGAGTGGTTGAATCCTGGCGCCAAGGTCCGCTTCGTCACCTTCTTGCCGTCGGCCGTCTCGGCGACGAACTCGAGCTTGAACAGGCGGGCGTTCTTGTCCGGCACGACGAGCGGCGTGGCGACGTGGAACGCGGTCTTCCTGACGGGGCTGATCTTTTCCTTCCCGTCGCGCGACCTGCCGCCGCGCGTCTTGGCCTTGACGCGCGTCACGGTCAGCTTCGCGTCCGCCGGGAACTCGGGCGCATGGAACTTCTTGGCATGCTCCGCGAAGGCGAACGGCTTCGGTTCCGCCGCAGGGAGCGGCATCACCCAGTCGTCGCCGACGTCCAGGTTTGAGAGAAACTCGCGCCGCTTGACGACGATGCAGTCGTCATACACGCTCCAGAGCATCCCCTGGCGGCAGTCGAACGTGGGGATTTTGGCCATCATCTTGACGGAGTCTTCGCGCCACGCGTTCCTTGCGCCGACGGACGTCGAATTTTCGAACCCGACCGGCGGATGCTCGTTGTAGGGCGTGCCCGTATAGCGGAGCGAACTCGTGCCGACGGAAGTGAACGCGCCCTGCCAGATCGACCGCTCGTCCGTGAGCGTGTAGTGCGAATGTCCCGAGAAGGCGACCGCATTCGGATAGGCGGAGAATGTCTTGGTGACGATGCCCTTGTCGTGTCCCCACGCCCAGGAGCCGTAGCACGTGTCCTTGGGATGCGGATGCTGCACGTAGAAGAACGGCAGGGCCGGGTCCATGGACTTGCCGTTCTTCGCCATGAAGTCCTCGATGCGGCCGAACGGGTAGGCCTTCTTTCCGGACGGGTCGTCTGGCGTGCCGGAATCCCAATGGGAGCCGATGAAGGTATAGCCGTTGACCGTCTTTGAGAAGATCGGCGAGTAGCTTTCGTGGAAGATCTTTTCCCACCACCCCGCCATGTCGTTGCGCAGGAGGTGCTTCGCGCGCTCCCTCTCGTCCGGGTACGCCTTCTTGGCGGCGTCGCCGTAGGTGAAGCCCTCCCAGTCGTGGTTGCCGGTCACGAACATCTTCGTGACCGGACGTCCGTCGGGGTACTTGTCGCCGGGGAACACGGCGTACCAGGCCTGGGCGACGGCCTTGAGATGCTCGTCCAGGCCGTTGTCCGCCATGTCGCCGGCGATCATCACCACGTCGACGTTCTGGTCGCGGAACCATTCGAGCGTATGCTTGAAGGTGAGGTTGTTGTAGTTCTTGCCGTCCATCTTTTCGTCCGCCCCGACGTGGCGGATGTGGATGTCCGAGACGACGCCGAAGCGCAGCTTGGGCTTGTCGTCCGCCTTGAGGCCGGCGGCGAGGAAGAACCGATTCCCTCCGAACGCGCCGAGCGCGCCCGAAATGCCTCCGATGAAGAAGTTTCTGCGAGAGATGTTCATGCGCCAAGTATATCATATCGTTGCCCTTGTGAGAAATGTCCTTCAATTCTTCATGCCTATCCGCGCTCTTCTCAAGCACGGAGATGTCGTCGGCGAGGTCTGACGGCCAAATGTGCTATACTATCGGCCCAGACCATGTCCGATTTCGTCCATCTACACGTCCATACCACGTATTCGCTGCTTGACGGCCAGTGCGGCATCAAGCCGCTCGTGCGGCGCGCGCGCGAATGGAAGATGCCCGCGCTCGCGGTCACGGACCACGGCAACCTCTTCGCCCTCAAGGCGTTCTACGACGAGTGCCGCGCCACGAAGGGCTACGACGACCTGCCGACCATCAAACCCATTCTCGGCTGCGAGGCGTACGTCACCTCCACGGGCGACTACACCACCCGCGACAAGACCGAGAAGCGCCACCACCTGATCCTGCTCGCGAAAAACCTCACGGGCTATCACAACCTCGTGCGGCTCATCTCCGAGGCGTACATCCACGGCTTCTACCACAATCCCCGCGTCGATCACAACTTGCTGGAGAAATACCACGAGGGGCTGATCTGCTCGTCCGCCTGCATCGCGGGCGAAGTGGCGCGCGCGATCGACATCGGCCGCATGGACGAGGCGGAGCGCGTGGCGAAGTGGTACAAAGACCTCTTCGGCGACGACTACAACCTCGAGGTGATGCTCCACAAGTCGACGAAGACAAACATTCCCGGCGAGGCGATCGACGACCACAAGCGCCTCTATACGCGCCAGGTGGCCGTCGTGAAGGGGATGATCGAGCTGGGCGCGAAGCTGGACATCCCCGTCGTCGCCACGAACGACGTCCACTTCCTCGACGCGGCCGACGACGACTCGCACGACGTCCTCCTCTGCCTCTCGACGCAGAAGAAGCTCTCCGACAGCTCGCGCCTCATCTACACCGGACAGGAGTGGTTCAAGACGGCCGACGAGATGGCGACGATCTTCGCCGAGCACCCCGAGTTTCTCGCGAACACGCTCGCTGTCGCCGAGAAGGTTGAGCGGTACGAGCTCGACTCCAAGCCCATCATGCCGAAGTTCCCCATTCCGGCGGAGTTCGGCAGCGAGGCGGACGCGAAGTACGACGCGTTCGAGGATCCCGCGCAGAAGCGCATCCAGTTCGAGGCCGA
>CAMNLN010000438.1 GCA_946543025.1 uncultured Verrucomicrobiota bacterium | reverse complement strand
GCTGCTCTCGCGGCAATCGCCGCCGTAAACGCGGCCGAAATCACGGTCGAGCAGGCCGGCATTGCCGTGCAGCGGTGGCTTGATGAAAATCCTGCGCTCGTCAGCATGAACGGCGCGTCTGTTGCGTCAGCGGAGACGATCAATACCACGACTGGCTCGCGATTCCACGTCGTGAAGCTCGCGGACGGCGGGTTTGCTGTCACGTCCGCTGATGATCGTGTAGATCCAGTTCTCGTCTTCGTCCGCGACGGTGACGAACTGATCCAGGACGAAGCGAATCCGCTCTGGGCGCTTCTTTCCGGCGACATCGCGGCGCGCGAGCGCGCCGCGGGCGTTTCCGCCCCGGCGAAGGGCGGCTCCCTCCTTCGCGCGGCTTCCGTCCCCGACTGTGCGGCGCGCGCCCAGGCACGCTGGGCGGCGTTGCTTGCCGGCTCCACGTCTGGTGGCAAGCCTTTGCCCGTTCTGAAGGCGAGCGCGGGCCTCTCTTCCCTGCCCGATACGCGCGTCGCATCCTTCGTGGATTCCCGCTGGAACCAGTCGACGCACAACAACTACACGAACGGCAAGAAGTGTTACAACTACTACACGCCCAGCAACTACGTGTGCGGATGCGTCGCGACGGTCGGCGGGCAGATCATGCGCTACTGGCAGTGGCCGCAGACGTCTGTGACACCGAAAACCAAGACGTGCTCCGTGAACAGTACCAACGCGTTCTACACGATGAAGGGCGGAACCTACGACTGGGCCTCGATGCCGCTCGTGCCGGCGAGCGGGGTTACGGACGCCCAGTGCCAGGCCATCGGCAAGCTAACGTACGACGTCGGCGTCTCAGTATGCATGGACTGGGCATCGGCCGGCAGCGGAGCCAACATGTTCGCCCTGACAAAGCGGCTGAAGGACACATTCGGGTTCGCAAACGCCGAGGCCGCGGTTTATATGAACGGCACGTACCCGTACACTCTCGACAATGTCAAGAAGGCCGTCATACCGAACTGCAATGCCAGGGCGCCGCTCGCAATGTCGGTAACTGGGATGTCGGACGGGTACGCCGTCGGGCACGCCGTTCTAGTCGACGGCTACGGCTATTCGGGCAGCGACTTCTACATCCATGTCAACCTCGGGTGGGGTGGCTACAATGACGCATGGTACATGCCGCCGGATATTGAAGACTTTTCGGCGATCGATGGGTTTATCCTCAACATATTCCCGGAGAAGACAGGCTCCATCATAAGCGGGCGAGTCCTCGACGCTTCTGGTGCTCCCATTGCCAATGCATCTGTAACGCTCAAGCACAACACCACGACTGACGGTACGACGACATCAGACGCGAACGGAATCTATGCCTTCATCGCCTATGCTCCTCGCTCCTATCAGGTCTCGGCGACGAGCGGCAGCGTGTCCGCGACCATCAGCGTGAGCCTTGCAAAGACCACTGGAACGAGTCTTGCCGACGACGGTGGCTGGTACGACACCGCCGCAAGCATCGGCAACACCTTCGACAGCGACATAGCGCTTACGGGCGTCGCCTCCGTCGCGCTCCCCGTCTTCTCCCCCGACTCCTGCCTTTTCTATCCATCGACCAACGTCGTCATAACGTGCGCCGATGCTGGGGCTGTTATCCGCTATACTACCGACGGGTCCGATCCAGACGCCTCGAGCGCGGTCTACACGGGCCCGATCTTCGTGGACGATGACGTGACGATCAAGGCCCGGGCGTTCGAGGACGGCAAGAATCCGAGCCCCGTAGTCGGCGCCGTCTACAACTATGATTCCGCACAGGGCGCGCCGAAGGGAGACTATTTCGACAATCCAATCGTCATCTCTGGCGCAAACGGCAGCCGCGTCATCGAAGACAACTCGGCGTACACGGTGGAGGACGGAGAGCCATGGCATACGCTGGAGAACTACAGCTACTTCTATCAATATCGTACAGTCTGGTACAGTTGGACAGCTCCAGGCAGCGGCACTATGACGCTGCAATCGCAGTGCTCCGGCGGATACATCTATCCGACATACATCGCGGTCTACACAGGGGACGCGCTGTCCGCAATTGAGCGACTGTCCTTTTCAACAGCGAGGGACGACAACTGGGTGACATCGCTTTCGTTCAAAGCCGAACAGGGCGTCACATATCGCATCGTCGGCATGATGGGCTATGACGGAAGCGGCACCTTTACCCTCTCCTGGTCGGGAGATTTGACCGTAATGTCTACAGAGACATCGACGACTGAAGTCCCCGTGTCATATACTTGGCTTGACGAGTATTTCCCCGGCCGTGCGAGCGCGATAGAGGACTACGAGACGCTGGCGAACGGGGATTCAGACGGCGATGGTCTCGCGACTTGGGCGGAATTCCTTCTTGGGACCGATCCCACAAACGCCCTTAGCCGGCTTGAGGCGACAATCCGCATGGACGGGATGACGCCCATAGTCGAAAGCAACGCCGACACGAACCGCCTCGCCACGTTTGGCTACCATCCGGCAGTGAAGGGGAAGCAGACGCTTGACGCCACGGCTGAATGGGCGGCCACGAATTCCTCGCACCGTTTCTTCAAGGTGTTTGTTGAAATGCGGGGCCCATAGCAGTAGATCCTCAGACTTCCAATCCTTTAAACTAAGGATAAAAACCATGAAAGAACTTTCGCTTGCATTATTCATTGCATGCGCGTCCGGCCTGTGCTG
>CAMNLN010000437.1 GCA_946543025.1 uncultured Verrucomicrobiota bacterium | reverse complement strand
CGCCCCTCTTCAACCCGCTCACCTACAAGCCGCACAAGGCGTACTACGCCTTCACGGCTTTCAACGAACTGCGCAAGCGCGGAACGGCTGTCGCCGCGTGCGCGTCCGGCGACAAGAACCTGTACGTGGTCGCCGCCAAGGGCGAGAAAGACGCCGCCGTCATGCTGGCGAACGACTCTGACAAGGCGATTCCCCTCGCCTGCGACTTCCAGGGCCGTACCGTCGCCGCCTGTCGCATCACCGACAAGGACCGCACCGACGCCGCCATTTCCTTCCCTTCTGAGTTGCCGCCTCGCTCGTTCCTCGTCGCCATCCTCAAATAACCTTCACCGTCCATGAACACCTTGATTACGGGAGCAAGCTCGGGCATCGGCGAGGCGCTTGCGCGCGCTTGCGCAAAGCGCGGCGACCGGCTTTTCATCTGCGGACGGAACGCGGAACGCCTTGATGCCGTCGCGACGGCTTGCCGTGAAATGGGCGCGGAAGTTCATGTGCAGGTCGTCGATGTCACGGACGAGAACGCCACGCGCCGCTGGCTGCAGGCGAGCGATGCCATCGCCCCGCTCGACCGCGTGTTTGCAAACGCGGGCGTCTCCACCGGCGAGGAGAACGAGACCAATTCCCGTCGCACCTTCGCCGTCAACGTGGGCGGTTGCGTCAACACCGTCCTGCCCGCCATCGAGCTCTTTCGCGTGCGCAAGCCGGCGGACGGCCCGATCCCCGGCCGCCCGCAGATCGTCATCACGGCCTCCATCGCCGGCTACGGTCCCTTGAAGGCGTGTCCCGCCTACGCGGCCACCAAGAGCTGCGTCAAGACCTGGGGCCTGTCCCTTCGCGGGATGCTCGCGCCCGAAGGCATCCGCGTCTCGGTCGTGTGCCCGGGATTCGTGCGCTCGCGCATCACGGACGGCAACACGTGTCCGATGCCGTTCTTCATGGAGGCGGACAAGGCGGCGTCGATCATCCTCCGCCGCGCCGACCGGGATGTGGGACTCATCGCCTTTCCCTGGCCGATGCGCTTCGGAGCCTGGTGGATATCCACGCTCCCCTACCGGCTCAACGAGTTCATCAATCTCTTCCTGCCGAAGAAGGTGCTCTAGCCCCTTGCGGAACGCAGGCGGCAAGAGGGCATAGATCACGTCAGCATCATCGGCTGGGAAAAGATGATTTCCTCCGACTCGTCGCGCGCGTAGGCGCGGACGCGCAGATAGCCGTACTTTTCGCGGTCCGCCGCCGCCACGGCGAAAGAAATCTTGTTGGAATTTCCCCACGCCGTGACGCCCCGTTTCGTGATCACCTGCAGGTGGGCGGGCTTGTCGAGCGTCACCTGAAGATTGGTCCCGTCGAAGAGGATGGACGTGAAGCGCAACAGGCCGCGCCCCTTGATCGCGCCATACCAGTTGCCCCGACGGTAAGCCTGCAGGCAGGCATGGACGCTCTTCTCCGGCACGAGCAGCACGTTCACGCCTTCCTGGAGGCCCCAGTCCGGCACGAAGAACCCGAAGCACTGCCGTCCCGTGGAAAGCGCGCGGTCCCAATAGTCCTCGCAATTGCAGCGCGACCACGGATAGTTCTTGCTCGGCTTGCACATGTTGTAGACCTCGATTCCCAACACGCGCGGATCATAGTCGAGAAGATCCCAGATGACGTCGTCCTTGAGGTGAGACCAGGCCGGATGGTTGATCGTCACGCCACCGCCGTCGGGATGGATCAACCCGTCGATCATGCGGGAAATGGCCGTGTGCGCGTGTTCGCCGCTGCCGAAGCAATAGCCCTTGCCGTGGGAAAGGAAGCGGTTGCGCTTGTCGAACGTGCCCGAGCAGAAGGCCGAGCCGGGCGCGCACATGTGCAGGCCGGAGATAATCTTGCCGTCATCGCCGAAGAATGCGTGGTGCTCGGCGTTGGGTGCCTCCAGGATGTTGTCGGGGACGCGCGAGAAGCGGAGCGGACCTTCCGTGAACGGCAGCTGCTTGCGCATCTCCGGCGGCAACTCGTCCTTCCATTCGCTGACGATCTTCGTCCAGTCGAACGGCCCGTCCGTCCGTTTTCCCTTCACCATCACGGGGAAGTCGTGGTGGACGCGATAGTACGTGTCGCGGAACGTCTTGAGCGGCATCGTCGGCGCGGACGGATAGTAGTTGGAGATCGTGAGAAACTCGAAGCCTCGGTCGAGATAGGCGTCCAGCATCTTTTGGTTCTCGCAGTGCCCGTGCGTGGTGGTGTGCACCTCCACGACCTTCGACCAGTCGACGTCCGAATACGGCCGCCGGTTGCGCGGCGGCACCTTCGCCTTGGCCGCGCCGCCCGACGGCTGCGTCGCGCCCGCACGGAGCGCGCCCTGCCCGACGGCCGCCGAAGCGGCCAACCCGATGAAGTCTCTGCGTTTCATGCGCCTATTATATCACATCCCCGTCTCGCGCGGAAACGCCGGCTGTCCCAAGCAGAATTTTTCTGGAAGTTCCACTACGCAAGGCGAGTCTGGTGTTTGGACGTTCTCAAGGGAGCGTACTTTGGAGTGTACTGATGTTCCAAGAACGCCCAACTCTTGTAAGGGCAGCGCAATATCCAGAAAATCAAAAACCCCACAATTACGTGGAGTTCAAGAGATTGAATGGTGGGCGCGACTGGACTCGGACCAGTGACCCCTACCGTGTGAAGGTAGTGCTCTAACCAACTGAGCTA
>CAMNLN010000436.1 GCA_946543025.1 uncultured Verrucomicrobiota bacterium | reverse complement strand
TCTGGATGCGGTAGCCGCGGTTCACGCGCACGATGCCCTTGTCGTCCACCCACGGCACGCGGAACATGATCACGCGCTCCGGCTCGACCATGCGCTCGAGAATCGCGTTGGCCTCATACTGCGGATTCTTCTTGAGGACCGGATCGAGGGTCGTCAGCACTTCATCGACGGCCTGGAGGAATTCCGGTTCGTTGGCATTGCGCGCAGCCGTTTCCTTCAGCACGCGCTCGACGTATTTGCTCATGTTTGATTCCTTTGTTTTGTGGCGACAGTTCGCCGAAAGGTTTTTAGGTATTACAGCATTTTTTGTGCCAACGCGGGCGTTCTGGCAGGGCTGGCGTTCCATCGCCAGCTACGGACGGCGGTGGAACGCCGCCCCTACCGGTTTTTGCAACTGCCTCGTCCTTACGGTCTTTAGACCCCTTAAGCGCGTATTACGATTATTGTAAAGAAAGATAGTGGCGAATTGCATAAAATGTAAAGGCGGGGCAATTCCACCCCGCCTCAAAGTTCTGTTCTTAACCTACGGGCAACTACTTAGCCGCAGGCTTGGCCGGCGCGGGTGCAGGCGCTTCCGGTTTCGCGGGAGCCACAGGCGCGGCAGGAACCTTGGCTTCAGGCTTTACCGCAGGAGTGGCAGGCTTGGCGGGCGCCTTCGCCTCGGGCTTCGCGGGCGCGTCTGGCTTCGCGGGGGCGGTCACCTGTGCGGCGGCGGCGTTAGCGGCATCGAAGAGAGACGCGCGCTCACGCGGCTTGAAGCGCTTCGCCGCGTCGGCCACGCGCTTGATGCGAGCCTTGACCGCCTCATCTTTCGCTTCGTTCGTCAATGCGTCGAAGTCCTTGGCGGCCCCTTCCTTGTCGCCGGCGAGCGCCTTGCAACGCGCGGCTCCGAGCTTGGCGTCCAACAGCAGGTAGGAATTCGAGTTGGCGACGTTGCTCGCGTAGGCCTCGAACGCCTCCTGGGCGGCCTTGTACTTGGCGGGCTGGTCTTCCTTCTTCTCTTCGATCGACGCGATTCCTTCGAGCGCATAGGCGCGACCGACCTGCGCGATGTCCGCGATCTCGGGATTAGAGACCGCTTCCTTGGCGAGCGCCTCGTACGCCTTCAAGGCGTCCTCGTAGCGCTCCTCGTCGAAATAGCTCTTCGCGAGGACGACCCGCATCTTGGGGCCGACCTTCGTGGACCCGTAGGCGTTCACCGCCTCTTCCTGGGTCTCGATCAGTCCGGCACCGTTCGCCTCTGGAGACGCCATCTTGACGAGCGCCGCGTTCGCCGCCGCGTCGCGTCCCCTCAGCCACCCGCGTATCCCGTAGAACGCCGCGACCGCCAGACCGGCCACCGCCAGCATCGTCACCGTGGAACGGCCCTCCTTCACCCACCAGTCCCACAGGGGCAGGAGTTCGGGAGCCTTCTTCACAAGAGCAGGCACTTCAGGTTCGGTGTTCGTGTTTTTTTCGCTCATGGCTTTCACCTTGTTCGTTTTCGTTGCCGTTGCCGGCAGGGTTTTCCTTGTCAAACATCTTTCGCGCGAGCGCGTCCCACTCGTCGACGATCGCCTCGCTCCGCCCCTCAGCCCGCACGACGATGCGGTTGAAGTCGAGGGCGTCGGGGAAATCGCGGTTGTAGATGAACCGTACGCGTCCTGACGTGGGCCGCGAGGAGAACCTCTTCACGGAATCGATCAGCAGCGCCGCAAGAAAATACGTCATCCGCGGAATCTTCAGCATCTGAGACATCTCGCCGACGATTTCGCGCGCATGCCCCGGATTGGCCCGCGCCATCGCCGCGTACAGCGTGGCCGCGCGCAGGCCGTTCGACACCTCGATCCCGCGCTCGTGCATCGCGTTCTCGTAGCGGTCCAGGACGGCAAGGTACTTCCACGTGGACGACTTTTCGCCGCCGTCCGATCCGATGAACGCCGTCAGCTTCGGCAACAGGTCGCCCAGAAGCCCGAAACGGTACATCATCCGGAACGCGGCCTCCGACTTTCCGTAGGGGAACAGGCGGAAGACCTCCTCGCAGACGCGCGGCACGGCCGCCGTCGTGATGCACGAATGGAGCTTGCGGATCGCCCGCTCCGTGCCCTTCTCGATCGTGAAGTCGAGCCGCGATGCGAACTTTACCGCCCGCATCATGCGAACCGGATCCTCGCGGAAGCGGATCATCGGGTCGCCGATCGAGCGGATGAGCTTCTTTTTGAGATCCTTCAGGCCGCCCACCCAGTCGATCACCGCGAACGTCTTGATGTCATAGAAGAGTCCGTTCACCGTGAAATCGCGCCGATAGGCGTCCGTCTCCGGCGTACCGAACGTGTTGTCCTCGAACGGCCCCTCGGCGGCATGCTCGATGATCTCGCCCACCGTTTGCGACTCCTGGCGGAAGGTCGCGGTCTCAATCACCTTGCTTCCGAAGCGCACGTGCGCCAGCCTGAAGCGCCGCCCGATGAGAAAGCAGTTGCGGAAAGCGCGCTTCACCTCGTTGGGCTTGGCGCTCGTGCCCACGTCGAAATCCTTCGGCTGCCGCCCGAGCAGGAGGTCGCGCACCCCGCCGCCCACGAGGTAGGCGGTATAGCCAAGATCCGAGAGTCGGTACAGCACACGGAGGGCATCCTGGTCGATGTTCTTGCGGGAAATGCAATGATCCGGCCGCGCGCAAATCACGGGGCCGATCACTTTTCGCATTTTTCTGCCAAAGATGCCGAACATGAATTT
>CAMNLN010000435.1 GCA_946543025.1 uncultured Verrucomicrobiota bacterium | reverse complement strand
AACTTTCACATGCCCACTTTAAGCAAAACATGGTATAATTTCGCCATGAAAAAAATACTGATGGCGCTGGGGCTGGCTGTCGCGCTGGCCGGTTGTGACGAGAACACGGGGCGGACGGTCGTCTCGCTGTGCGGGGACTGGAAGTTCGCGAAGGATCCGTCGGCGGCGCTTGACGCATCCGCCGTGGCATTCGACGACGCGGCGTGGCAAACGGTGGAGGTTCCGCACGACTGGGCGATTTCAGGTCCGTTCAATCCGGAAGGGTACGGCGGCACGGGCAAGTTGCCGTGGCAAGGCGTGGGCTGGTATCGGCGCACGTTCACGTTGACGGACGCGGCGTTCGCGCGCGTGAAGGCCGGCGGCGCGCTGTGGCTGGAGTTCGACGGCGTGATGGCCAGCCCGAAAGTCTATGTGAACGGGAAGCTGGCGGGCGGCTGGGACTACGGCTACATGAGCTTCCGCGTGGACGCGGCGCCGTTCGTGAAGGCAGGCGAAAACAGGCTGGCTGTACGCGCGGACACGCGCGACCACAAGAGCCGCTGGTATCCGGGCGCGGGCATCTACCGCGCGGTACGACTCGTCGCGACGGAGCCCGTGCACGTGTTGCCGGGCACCGAGTTCGTGACGACGCCGACGATCAAGAATGACGTGGCCATCGTGCGCGTCGCGTTTGCGGTGACGAATCGCCTCGCGGCGGCGGCGAACGTCGAGGCGGGCGTACGCGTGCTGGATGCTTCCGGCGCGGTGGTGGCGACGGGACGGCTCGCCGAGAGGGCGGTGCCCGGACGCGCGGCCACCGAATGCGCGCTCACGCTTGATGTCCCGAATCCAAAGCTGTGGGACGTGGAGAATCCGAACCTCTACGTGGCCGAGATCGGTGTGCGGACGGGCGACGCGGTAGACGTGCGGACCGTGCGCTTCGGCGTCCGCACCGCCGAATTCACGGCGGACGACGGGTTCCATCTGAACGGGCGGCGTGTGCAGCTGTACGGCATAGATCTGCACGCGGACATGGGGCCGCTCGGCATGGCGTTCAACCGCAGCGTGATGAAGCGCCAGCTTTCGATCATGAAGGACATGGGCGCGAACGCGCTCCGCACGAGCCACAATGCCTGCGATCCGCAGGTGCTCGAGCTCTGCGACGAAATGGGCATCGTGGTGTGGAACGAATGCTTCGACAAGTGGGACGGCACGGCCGGACGGCGTCCGGAGCAGAACCTGGAGGAGTATGTGAGCCGCAACCTGCGGGCGTTCGCGCGGCGCGACCGCAACCATCCGTCGGTCGTCATGTGGTCCATCGGCAACGAGATCACGCCCAACGGCCACGACTGGAACGGGAAGAACCCGAAGGCGAAGGACGGCATGAGCGCCGAGCGCTTCCGCGCGTTTCGGTCGGCGATTCGCGAGTTCGACACGACGCGCCCCGTGGGCATCGGCTGCTGCCACGCGAACGCGATCGAGACGGGCATGTTCGGCGAGCTCGACCTCACGGGCTGGAACTACAAGCGCCAGTACGCGAAGGTGAAGGCGAAGCATCCGGACAAGCCGACCGTCTACTCCGAGAGCGCGTCGGCCCTCAGCAGCTACGGCTTCTTCAGCGCGCCGCCCGCGCCGTACAAGACGGCTTTCAACGTGCCGGAACGCGAGGTGGACGGCTACGACCACAACGCGGCCCCGTGGAGCGATATCCCCGACATCGAGTTCTGGCGCATGGAGAAGGACCGCTATTGCGCAGGCGAGTTTGTGTGGACGGGCATCGATTACCTGGGCGAACCGACGCCGTACATTCACGGTAATTCCTTCCCGATGATGAAGGACGTGCCCAAGCGCGAGTTGGCGCGCAGCTCCTACTTTGGCATCGTGGACCTGATGGGCATCCCGAAGGACCGCTTCTGGCTCTATCGCAGCCATTGGAACAAGAAGGACGAGACGATCCACATCCTCCCCCACTGGAACTGGGCGGGGCGCAAGGTAACGAATGTCCCAGTCTATGTCTACACGAGCGGCGATTCGGCGGAACTCTTCCTGAACGGAAAGTCGCTCGGCAAGCGCACGAAGGAGACGGACGCGGACTATCCGCTCGACGACCAGCAGGCGTGGAACAAGCCGTGCGGCGACTTCCGCACGAACGATTACTACCGCGTGTGCGGCCGCTACCGCCTGCGTTGGCTTGACGTTCCGTACGAGCCGGGCGAGCTGAAGGTCGTTGCATACCGTGGCGGAAAGAAGATCGGCGAGCAGGTCATGCGCACGGCTGAGTATCCCCGGACCGTTAAGCTCACGCCGGAGGCGAAGGAGTTGCCGGCCGACGGTGAGACGTGCGTGTTCGTGCAGGTAGACCTGATGGACGAAAAGGGTACGCGCGACCCGTGGGCGGAGAATCGCGTGTCGTTCAAGATTGAGGGCCCAGGTAAGATCCTTGCGGTGGGGAACGGCGACCCGCGCGGACTGGAGCCTTTCACCGTCGTCTCGTCGCATCCTCTCTACTTCGGCAAGGCGGTGGCGGTGGTGCGCCGGAACAAGGGCGCGGCGGGCCCGATCCGCTTGACGGCGTCCGTCGAAGGCATGAAGTCCGCCACGGTTGAATTCCCCTAAAAACATGGCGGCGCAGGCTTTTGTTAGCCATCATTAAGTCGATGTCCGGCCGTCCGTTCCGAGACCCTTCGCGGGGTCTCGGAAACTTTTTTCGTTTTTTTTCGGGAACCCCCTTGCGCGGGGCGCGGGGATTTGATA
>CAMNLN010000434.1 GCA_946543025.1 uncultured Verrucomicrobiota bacterium | reverse complement strand
GCGGTTGCGGCAATTGCGTGCGCGCAGTCCTTCGGGGCCGGCTCCAAGGCGGCGCAGTCCGTGCACTGGGAATGGTGCGGCTGGGGCGGCGGCGGCTGGTTCTGGTCGAGCGCGGCCGATCCGGTGAATCCCGACGTGTTCTACATGGGCGGCGACGTCAACGGAATCTGGAAGACTACGGACGGCGGCAGGAGCTGGTTCTTCGTGAACAACGGACTCCAGAACTACGGCGTCTACTCGCTCGCCGTAGCGCCGTCCGACAGGAAGACCGTCTATGCGCTCTCGCAGGACGGCATCGCGGTGAGCTTCGACGGCGCGAAGACGTGGAAGCCCTGCAAGGAGACGCGCAACGGCGCGCTTAAGGTCTCGGCTCACCGCGGCGGAAGCGTCAAGGCGATCGCCGTCGACCCGAAGGCGCCCAAGACCGTCTATGCCGGCGGCGCAACGGGACGCGCGGTGAAGTCGACGGACGGCGGCGAGACGTGGTCCGTGCTCGACTACCTTTCCGCCCGCAAGCCGGACGCGGGCGAGACGCCCGAGCCGGCTTCCGGATCGGGATACGGCAGCCTCATGATCGCGACGAACAACATGGACTGGAACAACTACGTGCGCATCCAGAAGATGATCGACCAGAACGGCGCGGACTGGAGCGCGTGCGACAAGATCGGCGTGAAGGTGTTCCTTCCGAAAGACGCGCCCGCGGGAATGGCCGCGACGATCGTCGTGCAGAGCGGAAGCTGGGCATGGAAGGAAGGCCCGATGAAGACGATCGAGCCCGGAAAGTGGACGACCGTCGAATACCCGATGTCCACGTATGCAGATCCCTCCAAGGTGCAGATGGTCCACTTCGTCATCCGCACGAACGGCAAGGGCTACAAGGGCGAGGTCGGTCTTGACGCGTTCGCCGCGACGGGCGCGGGCAAGAGCATCGTGCTTGGAGAGTGGGATGGCGTCGGCGCGGAGGGCTGGCGCGTGAGCCCCGACAACAACACGAAGTCGGTGACGAAGTCCATCCTCTCCTCGAAGGAGCCCAAGGTTCCGGTTGCGGGCGATCCCGTGAGCTGCGTCGCCGTCTCGGGCGCGAACCCGAAGCTCGTCTTCCTCTGCCAGCGCAAGTTCGGGCTGTTCCGCTCGACGGACGCCGGCGCGACGTGGACGCACATTAAGAGCGCGCCCGCGGACGCCTCGGTCGTCTGCTGGGCGGGTCCTAACGCCCCCAAGACCTGGTACGGCGCGTTTGGGAAGAGCGGAATCTTCGTATCCGCGGACGACGGCGCGACGTGGCGCAGCCTCAACGCGCCGGTCCAGAGCGGAATGGGCGCGCGCGACATCGTGGTGAACCCGAAGAACCCCAACGTCGCGCACGCGATCGTCTCGCAGGGCTTCGGCGGATACATCGCCTCGACGCGCGACGGCGGCGCGACGTGGACGAAGAACAAGGACATGAAGGCCGACCACGTGCACAACCCGACGCTCCCCGCGCAGGGCGAGACGATCGGCATGAGCGGACTTGAGAACATCTCGCTGAGCCCGGCGGATCCCGACAGGGTGCACATGGCGGGCAACTGGGACCCCTGCATGAGCCACGACGGCGCGAAGACGTGGTTCGAGAGCGTGAAGGGCGCGGACATCACGTGCTTCCACGACATCCAGCACCTCGGGCGCGCGACCTACGGCGCGGCGATGGACGAGGGCACGTGCGTGACGTTCGACGGAGGGAAGACCTGGAAGGCGCTCGCCCCGAAGAAATGGACGGCTGGACTTTCGGGACACCACTGGCGCGTCCTCCCGCAGAAGCTCAAGGACGGCCGCACGCGCGTCATATGCACCGTCTCCCCGTGGGCGCACGGACACGACTTCAACGTCAAGCTCATCGTCTCCGAAGACGGCGGGAAGACGTTCGAGGAGGCGAAGGGCCTGCCCGACTACCGCACGCACGCCAACACGATGTGGGGCGAGGGGCACGGGCGTGCCATTTCGGCCGATCCGACGAACCCCGACATCATCTACCTCGGCATCGACGGCGACCCGGAGAAGGGGAACGCCGGCGGCGGGGTGTTCAAGTCGACCGACGGAGGCCACAACTGGAAGCAGCTCCCGAACCAGCCCGGCTCGCGCCGCATGATGTACGGCATCAAGGTCGATCCCTCGAACCCGAAGCGCATCGTCTGGGGCGCGTGCGGAAACACCGCGGGAGTGTACGTCTCTGAGAACGGCGGCGACAGCTGGACGAAGGCCCCTGGCCTCAACGACTGGATCTTCAACGTCGAGGTGACGCCAAAGGGCACGATCTACGCGGGCGGCAGCCAGCTGTACCGCTCCGACGACCACGGAAAGAGCTTCCGCGCCGTCACCAAGCTCTCGGGCGTCACGGCGGTCGGAATCGCGGTTGACCCGGCGGACGAAAACCGCGTGTGGATCTCGGCCTCGACGTGGGACGGGAACAAGGCCGGCGGACTCTACGAGTCGCTCGACGGCGGCAAGACGTGGAAGGACATCACGGGCGACATTCCGTACACCAAGCCGCTTGTGGTGCGCTACAACGCAGAGACGAAGGAGCTCTGGGCCGCGGGCCCTGCGGCCTTCAAGACGAGACGCTGAGGCGCGGGCGCCGTTTGGAGAATCGTTCGCTCGGGGCGCGAAACCCGATGCTCCGCGGTGTTGAGCGGGAGCGAAGAGTTTTGGTATAATTAAAGCCCCTGATGAAGACTTTGACTGTAGTGGCGGCCGGGC
>CAMNLN010000433.1 GCA_946543025.1 uncultured Verrucomicrobiota bacterium | reverse complement strand
CGGCCAGCAGCAGAAGAGGCACGTGGCCAGCGCACCGAGCGGCAGCCAGAACTGGCTGAACACGAAATCCTCGAAGTCGAGGATCGTCTTGCCTGCCATCGGCTGGACGTGCGACCAGACGTTGAACCCGAATACGGCGGGGAGCGAAAGGACAGCTACCGTGCCGCCTACGAGCGCGGCGGTGCGGGCGCGCCGCCAGCCGAACTCGTCGATCAGCCCGCCGATCAGGCACTCGAAGACGGCAATGACCGTGGTGAGCGCGGCGAGAGAAAGGAAAAGGAAGAACGTCGCGCCCCACGTGCCGCCGCCCGCCATCTGCGCGAACACCTTCGGCAAGGCCACGAAAATGAGGCCCGGTCCCGCGTTGACGTCTACGCCGAACGCGGCGCACGCGGGAAAGACGATGAGGCCCGCGAGGAAGGCGACCGTCGTGTCGATCGCGATGATCCACGTCGCCTCCGTCACGAGAGAGCGCGAGCGGTCCACGTAGCTCCCGAAGATCGTCATGCACCCCACCCCCACGGAAAGCGTGAAGAACGCCTGGCCCATCGCCTCGAAGCAGGTGCGGAAGGGGTGAGCGAGAAAGGGGCTCCAATCCGGCTTCAGGTAGAACGCCACGCCTTTCTCGGCGCCTGGAAGCGCGAGCGCCTTCACGGCCAGCACGCCGAGGAGCGCCAGCAAGGCGAGCATCATCCATTTGGTGACGCGCTCCACGCCCGCGCGCACGCCGCACGCGCAAATCGCGCTCGCGAGGACGACACACACGAGCATGAACGCAGTGCAGACGCCCGGCGACTTGACGAGCGCGTCGAACGTCGCCGCCGTGTCCGCCCCGGCGAACGCCGTCCCTTGCGCCGCGTAGCCCGTGGCGTAGCGCAGCAACCAGCCTCCCACGGACGTGTAGTACGTCATGAGCAACAAGTTTCCGCCGAAGATGACGCCGCCGAGGATCGCCCAGAAGCGACGCGTCCGTACGGGCGCGAGCATGCGCATCGCTCGCGAGACGCCGCTTTTCGCCGCGCGTCCCACGGCCAGCTCCGCCGTCAGGAGCGGGAAGCCGAGGAGCGCGAGGCACACGAGGTAGACGAGCAGGAACGCCGCCCCGCCGTTACGCCCCACCACGAAGGGGAAGCGCCACACGTTCCCCAGCCCAACGGCGCACCCCGCCGCCAGCATCAGGAACCCCAATCTCGATTGAAGCGTCTCGCGCGTTTTTGTCATGGTTAGATCTCGTAGAGGTCGCTTGGCTCGTCCTGGTCGAGGGCGGCGAGCGCGATGTCGGCGCGGTTGATGTCCCTCAGCGCCTCGCGCATGGACTCGAGAGCGAGGTGTGGCGCGTTGCAGGGGCGCGAAAGGTGGGCGAGCAGGAGCGTCTTGAGGCGCACCGGCGCGACCTCGCGCACGAGATCGGCGGCATCCTGGTTCGAGAGATGCCCGCAGCGGCCTGCAATCCGCTGCTTGAGCGAGACGGGCCGGTCCGAGCACGCGAGGAGCGTGGGATCGTGATTCGACTCCAGCACGGCGCACGTCGCGCGCGCAAGCGCATCTTTTACCGGCAGCGTCGGCACGCCCATGTCCGTTCCGACGAAGAGGGACGAGGATTCGTCCGAGAAGAGGTACCCGACGGTGTCGGCGGCGTCGTGCGGAATGGAGAAACTTGTTATCTCGATCTCGCCGATCGCGAACGGCTCGGTCGTCTCGAACACGCGCCATCCGTCCTCGACGCCTGTCAGCGTGGCGATGGCGTCCGCCGTGTTCCCGTTCGCGTAGAGCGGAACTTGGGGATGGCGCTTGTGGAAGGTGGCGATGCCCTTGCAGTGGTCCGTGTGGTCATGCGTAAAGAGGACGGCGGTCACGTCGTCCGCGCGCACCCCGCAGGCGGACATGCGCTTTTCCAGCTCGCGGCAGGAGAAGCCGCAGTCGACGAGCAGGAGCGTTCCGCCCGACCGTACGGCCAGCGCGTTCCCCTGCGATCCGCTACCGAATACGCGCAACCTCATGCGTGTATCTTCTCGTTGGCGGCCGCGACCTTCGCGCGGAGCGTTTCCTTGTGGGCGCGGAACTTCTCGCGAAGAGCGGTATCGGCCGTGCCGAGGATCTGCACGGCAAGGAGCGCGGCGTTCGTAGGGCCGGCGCTGCCCACGGCGACGGTCGCTACCGGTACGCCGGAGGGCATCTGCACGGTCGCGTAGAGCGCGTCAAGGCCGTTCAGCGCGCCGCCCGCCACGGGGATGCCGATCACGGGCAGGACCGTACCCGCCGCCAGTACGCCGCCCAGGTGCGCGGCGCCGCCTGCAGCGGCGATGATCACCTTGAGGCCGCGCGCTTCGGCCGTCTTTGCGTAATCCAGGGCCACGTCGGGCGTGCGGTGCGCGCTGATGACGCGCGTCTCGTAGGGAACGCCAAATCCGTCGAGCGTCGCGCAGGCCTTCTGAACGAGGGGCCAGTCGCTGTCCGACCCCATCACGATTCCAACAAGAGGTTCTTTGCTGTCCATGTCAATTCTCCTTGTTCGACTTGTCAAGTTGTTCCAAGAGCGCGGCGGCGGCGGCGATTTCGGCGGCGGTCTTCGATCCGGCCGTGGCCGTGGCCGCGCCCAATCCTTCGACGGTGACGCGCACGGTCACGATGGGCGCGTGCGAAGGGCCTTCGGTCTTCAGCGTCTCGTACACGGGGCGGGCGGGCGGCTTGTGCGCCTGCGCCTTCACCTGCAGGTATCCTTTCGGGTTGGCGGCCCATTCGTT
>CAMNLN010000432.1 GCA_946543025.1 uncultured Verrucomicrobiota bacterium | reverse complement strand
CTGCGCGGCGAATTCGTCCAGCAGGTGAAGGCCGCGAAAGGCGTCTGCCGCATCTACCCGCGCTTCAAGATCGAGAAGATCGAGTTCGACGTCTATGACGACATCGTCGTGGACTACTATCCGCTCACGGGAGCGGACGCCAACTATTCTGGAATGGCCCGGAAGTATCGTGCCTACCAGCTCGCGGAAGGCGGGGTGAAGCCGCTGAGGGAGAAGATCAAGGCGAGCGACGCGCTCAAATACTCCACCGAGTCGATCTTCCTTCGCTGCAAGTTCGGCCGTTCCGTGCGCAAGGGCATCGACCACAGCACCTTCATCACCAACAAGCCGCCGATGAACGTGGACCATACGTTCGACGACTTCATGGACATCATGCGCCGGTGCAAGGCGCTCGGCATGGACAAGGTTGACATGTGTATGGTCGGTTGGCAGCCGGACGGACACGACGGCCCCTTTCCCGATCTCTTCCCACCGGACGAGCGTTTCGGCGGCGAGGCGAAGATGCGCGCGGCGATCGCGCTCGGAAAGTCGCTCGGCTACCGCATGAGCGTGCACGTGAACTGGCACAACTACTACGAGAAGAGCGTGCGCTACCGCGTGGAGGACGTCGCCAAGGACAAGGACGGACAGCCTCGCGCCTACGCGAAGTTCAAGGGCGTCCTGCCGGCGGGGCGTGTCTACGACTGCTGCTGGGAAGTGATGAACAACCGCTACGTCGACGACGACATGGACCGCCTGCTCGACATGGGGCTGGACGGCATCCTCCACATGGACGTCACGAGCGCGGAGGACCCGATGCCGTGCCACGACCCGCGCCATCCCAACAACCGCGCCGACATGATCCGCTGGCAGAAGATCATCGGCGAAAAGGCTCGCCGGCGCTTCGGAGGGTCGAGCAGCGAAAGCGGGTTCGACCAGTTCGCCTCGGCGCTGGACAACATCCTCTACGTCGCCTGGGAGCCGAGGACACATCCGCTGCACCGGAAGCCCAATCCCTTCTGCGACGGAATGCTTCCGATTTTCCCGATCGTCTACAACGGCATCATCATGAGCCAGCCGTACTACGCGACGATCGACGCGCCGTGCCATCGGACGAAGGACGAGATGCTGAGCGAGGCGTTCGGCGCGTTCCTGTGGATCCCCACCGCCGAGGAGCGCGTGCTGAAGGTGTTCGAGTGGGGCGGGCGGCCGATGTTCTACTACTCGATGTACACGGACCGCGACCTCGCGGACATCAAGCGGATGTACGACCAGTGGCAACCGCTCAAGCACCTCCAGCTCGAGTTCATCCGCGAACACGCGGAACTTGCGCCCGGTGTCACCGTCACGCGCTATGAAAACGGAGAGGAGGTCGTCTGCAACGCCTCCTCCGCCCCCTTCCCGTATCGCGGCGCGACCATCCCCCCGATGGCCCACCGCCTCTTCAAGCCGTAGGCCGCGCTAGGCTCGGAGATACGGCTGCGTCCACGCCACGTGCACCTTCGGGTGCTGGAACGCGCTGGCCGCCGGACGTTCCGGCGAGATGATGCGCGCGCGCACGTAAAGATCGTCCGGCTTCATCGTGTAGGAGGCCGAAACGGCCTCGCCGATGCCGCCCGAGACGACCTTCGCGACGCAACCGATCTTTTTCGTGTCGTACACGTTGATCTTGCGCGCGTAGATCTTCCGCTTCTCCTCCGGCGCGTCAGGCGCCTCGATCGAGACGGTCTTGACGGGCTTCTCGGAGAAGTCACGCTTCGTGACGATGAACTGGATCGTACGGCAGAGGTTCTTCTTGCCGGCCACCGAAACGGAGAGCGTGCCGCTCGCGGAGTCGAAGGAGAAGTCTTCTGGCTGCACACCTTCGCACACGGCGAAGTCGCCGGCCTTCATCGCGCGGATCAGCGCCTCGGCCGTGAGCGCGTCGGCGCGCACGAGGCTCCAGGCGTTGTACGGGAGGCAGTGGATGCCAGGCACGTAGCCCGGGGTACCGAAGTAGGCGTGCGTATCGTCGTTGCCCACGCCGTAGAGAAGCGGCTGGCCCTTGCGGACGCGAAACGCGTTCACCACGTCCCAGAAGCGGTCCGTGGCGAAGCCGTCCGTCGGCAGGCCCTTCCCCGGCGCGTACGGGCTGCCGCCGTTGCAGAGCTCGAAGAAGCGCACGTCGGGGTTGGCAACAAGGTCTTCGGGCGTTACGTCGTACCAGCGCCAAATCGGGTGGTTGAGGATGAACATCGTCTCACGGCCCTTCTCCTTGGCCATGGCCTCCACGGCCTTGAGCGAGTCGCCGATGCGCTGCGCCACCGTAGCCTTCGTGCCGCAGTTGCGGAAGTGTTCCGGCACGCCAGGCACGTTGAGGTAGTTCATGTGGACCTGATGCTCCACGCCGTCGTCGTCGAACGTGCGCGTCGTGCCCTCCACGGCGTCCAGCAGCAGGAACTCGCCGGGCTTCTCGAAGATCTCGCGCATCTTCGCGTAGGTCTGCACGACGACTTCCGTCGTGCCGTCGGCGGCGGTCTCGAACTGGGCGCTCGCGGGGAAGTCGCGGCGATAGGCGTCGAAGATCTCCTGCTTGACGTACCCCTTGCCTTTGCCGACCTTCTTGACGCGGCGCGAATCGGCGTAGACGTTATGGTCACTGAGGCCGAGGAAGTTGTAACCCGTCTCCCGATAGAACTGGATCGACTGCTCCGGGAAGGCGCTGCCGTCGCTCCAGTAGGTGTGCGTGTGGAACTGGCCCTTGTAGAACCGCTTGCCGCCCGTCGGCGCGGCC
>CAMNLN010000431.1 GCA_946543025.1 uncultured Verrucomicrobiota bacterium | reverse complement strand
ACCTCCGCCTTCACGTGCACCGGGCCGTATTCGGTTCTCATCATGCTTGGGATCAAGCGCGTTGAGAACCGTAGCATGATGCCTGTGCCGGCGAAGGGGCGGTGCGCGGTCGGATGCTCGAAGTCGTTCTGCAAGGAGGAGTACGGAAACTTCGTGCAATGGGCGGCGCGTGCGCTGCCGGAAGAGGAGTTTGATCGGATGCCGGCATGGGGAGACGTGAAGGAATGGCCGGGGAAGATTGTGGGAACGTGCGCGTACGAGGCGCGCGGGCGGAATGATTTGCGGTTGGAAGGGGCGCGCGGGCGGTCACGCGAGAGCACGACCATCCCGTGGGACGAGGGATATGGATATTGGTGGGATTTGTCGGAAGTCGTGTGCTTTGACGCGCCGATTCCGTGCCGGGGCAACGTGGGGATGTGGCAGATGTCGGATGCCATCGCGGCGCAAGTGGTGGCGGCGGACGCACTTGCGCGGTGCGTGGGCAAGGAAGTCGCGACGGCGGAAGACGCCGCCCGTCTCTTCCGCGCCGTGATGCCCGTCGCAGGTGCGCGCGAAGGCTTCTTCGTGCTGCCGCTCGATGATGTCGGCCGTACGCTTTCGGCGCCGGTGCTCGTTTCGCTCGGTGCGCAGTCCGGCACGGCGACGGTCGATCCCGGTGAGGTTTTCCGTGAAGCGCTCAAGGCGGGCGCGCGTTCCATCATCGTCGCGCACAACCATCCGAGCGGGGACCTGACGCCGAGCGCCGCCGACAGTCAAATGACGGCGCGGCTCGCCGAAGCTGCCCGTCTCGTTGGCATTAGACTCGTCGACCATCTCATTCTGGCCAACACGCGAACAAGTCAGGGCGTCGTGTCCCTGGTTCATTTCTCCGGAAGCTAAAACCATGAACATCCTCGCATACGATTTCGGAACGGGCGGCATCAAGGCGTCGCTGTACGGTGTGGACGGCACGTGCGTGGCGTCGGGCTTCGACGCCTACGAGACGACCTACCCCGCGAGCGGATTCCACGAGCAGTCGCCGGAGGACTGGTGGCGCGCGACCGTGCGTTCCACGCGCCTTCTCGCCGCGCAGGCGGGCGACGCGGCGATGAAACGCGTACGCGCGCTCGGCATCTCCGGACATTCCCTCGGCGTGGTGCCGCTTGACGCGGCGGGCACCCTGCTGCGTCCGACGGTGCCGATCTGGAGCGATTCGCGAGCGGGGGACGAGGCGCAGGCGTTCTTCCGCGAGGTGCCGGAGGCGGCATGGTACATGAAGACCGGCAACGGCTTCCCGCCCGCGCTCTACTCCGTCTTCAAGCTCATGTGGTTTCGCGCGCACGAGCCGGACTGGTTCGGCCGCGCCGCGACGATCCTCGGCACGAAAGACTACGTCAACTACCGCCTCTGCGGCGTGCGGGCGACCGACTTCTCGTACGCCTCCGGCACGGGCGTCTACGACCTCGCGCGACGGCGTTACGACGAAGAACTGATCGTCGCCTCCGGCCTGCCGCGCGGCCTCTTCCCCGAGATCGTCCCCGCTACGCAGGTGTTGGGCACGCTCACGCCGGACGCCGCGCGCGAGCTGGGGTTGCCGCCGGACGTGAAGGTCGTCGCGGGCGGCGTGGACAACTCGTGCATGGCGCTGGGGGCGGGCGCGTGGCGGGAAGGGCGGGCGTACTGCTCGCTCGGCTCCTCGGCGTGGATCGCGGTATCGTCCGCGAAGCCGCTCCTTGATGTCGCGACGCGCCCCTACGTGTTCGACCACGTGGTGCCGGGGCAGTACGCCTCCGCGCTGGCCATCTTCTCGGCGGGGACGGCGCATACGTGGTGCCGCGACGTGCTCTGCGGCGGGATGGATTACGCGGCGATGGACGCCGAGGCGGAGGCGGCGGGGCGCGGCGCGCACGACCTTTATTTCAACCCGTCTCTCGCGGGCGGCAGTTCGCTTGATCTGACGCCGGCGCTGCGCGGCGCGTTCGCGAACCTCGACCTGCGCCATACGCGCGGCGACGTGATCCGCGCCGTGATGGAAGGCGTGGCGTTTGGATTGCGGCGCGCGCTCGACGAGCTGGCGCGCCTCGCGCCGGTGTCGGAACCCCTCACGCTCGTGGGCGGCGGCGCGAATTCGCCCCTGTGGCGGCAGATCTACGCAGATGCGTACGGGCGGCACGTGGCGCGCGACGCGATCGGGCAGCAGGCGGCGGCGCTCGGCGCCGCGCTCGTGGCGGGCGTGGGCGCGGGCGTGTGGCCCGACTTTTCGATCCTGGATTCAATTTCGCGCGCCGACGCGGAGGTCGCGCCGGACGCCGAGGCCGCCGCCGACTATGCCCGCCGCTACGCCCGCTGGCGGGCGCTCACGGACAAGCTTGGCGCCTGGGCCTCGCAACCGTGAGAGACGGCGCCGGCCATGAAACGCGAAACGGCCCGCTTTTCGCCTGTGGACGGGTCTTGGCTCGCCAGGAACGTAAATATGATATACTAATCAAACAATTTCAGCCATCGGAGAATCCATGAAGCGTTTTTCACTCTTTGTTACTTCTCTGCTCCTGTTTGCGGCAGGCGCGGTGCCTCTTCCCGAGAACGAGGCTAAGCTCGCGACGCAGCTGCCCGCCATCTTTGCGCAGGCGGCGGACCAGTATCGCGGCCTCTTGAAGCAGATGGAGGCCCAGGAGGATCCTTTTCCCAAGAGCTGGAAGGCCGGAAAGCTCGTGACGATCAAGCCGCAGAACTGGTGCAGCGGCTTCTTCCCCGGCTCGCTCTGGTACCTCTACGAGTACACGAA
>CAMNLN010000430.1 GCA_946543025.1 uncultured Verrucomicrobiota bacterium | reverse complement strand
GCAGGTTTCGTTGCTGCCTTCTTCGTCTTCGTACTCATCTGGTTCTTCTCCCTCCAGAAATCTTGCGGATGACCGCCAACCTCAGATCGCCATCCCGGCAGGGACCTTGATCCACTCGCGCAAATCGTCGGAAAGCGGCTCGACCGCAATGATGGTCGCGGTCGTCACGTTGCCGTCCACGTCGGGCAGGTCGAACGACTCGCCCGCCTTCTTCCCGAGCATGTTCTGGGCCAGCCGCGTCTTGTTGGCGATAATGCCGCGCTCAAGGTCGTTGTCCCACTCGCCGAGGACGGTATAGGAGAGTTCCTTGCCGTCGGCGGTGGCGATCCGCACGGTCGTGCCGGGGCACACCGCGTCAGAGACAACGGAAGCGAAGTCGACGGCCTTGACGAGCTTGAGCTCGTCCTGCATGAGCGTCTGCTTCTGCAACAGCGCGCGCTGCTCGTCCTTTGCGTACTGGTATTCCGCGTTCTCGCTGAGGTCGCCGTAGCTGCGCGCGAACTCGATGCGGCGCGTGTTCTCGGGGATGTCCACGTTTACCAGCTTCTGGTAGGCGGCCTTGCGTTCGGCATAGGCGCGGAACGAGGTGACACGCTCGATCTTCGGCGCTTCGGCCTTCTTGACCTGACGTGTCGCAAGCTCCGGCACGATATGCGTCATGCGCACGACAATCAGATGGTGCGTGGACGGATCCCATGCGATGGACGCCTGAAAACGCTCGAAGAACAGAACCTGGTCGGCCGGCTGCAGCTGGGCGAAGATGCCCTCAAGCCACTTCTTGTCCGCGAACAGGCGGCGGATCATGTTCTGCATCCGCAGGGTCTCGCCGCTCTGACGCCCCTCGCCCAGCGCGATGGCATGCGTGAGAATCACCACGAGCGGCGGCAACTTTGACCAGTGCTTGAAGTCCTCGTAGCGGCCAAGGATCAGCGTCACAAGCGTCGCAGGGGCGGCCGGACTTTTCAAGAGCGCCGCCACGGCGTCCTCGCAGTCGGCGTCCGTCTTGAAGAACATCAGCGTCTCCGTGAGGAACGGGAAACACATCTCGGGAAGAACCTTGAAGAGCTCGTGCTTGCGGGCCTCGCGGTTGTCGGCCGTGAGGAAGACCACCAACGTCTCCGTCTCGCGGGCCGGCAGCGTGCGGGCCGCCGCAAGGTAGCGACCGTCGGTCCACAGGTAGGTGCGGGCCTTCGCCGTGCGCTCCGGGTCCAGCTTCAGATCGTCGAGGCAGAACGCAAGGCGCGCGTAGAGCGCGTCGTCCACGCCGCGCGCGCCCTTCAGCGCGAAGGCGAGGCGGTCGGCGATCTTCGCGCGCGCGTCGTCGGGCAGCGCCTTGAAGCGCTTTGTCCCCTGCAGCTCGCGAACGGACGACAGGATCGATTTCGGGTCCGTCATCTGGGCGAAGGCCGTAAACCAGCTGTCGCCGTACGTCTCGGCCGTCTTCTTCACGTGAAGCGGCTCCGTGCGACGCGTCGGGATCTCCACGAGATTGTCTTGGCGAAGCGCGGCGCGCGCCTTTTCCCAAAAAGCCTTCCAGTTCGCCTGCTTCACGAAACCGTGCTGCGCGCACAACTCCTCAAGACGCGTGACGGGCATGTCGCCGAAACTCTTCAACATCGCCTTCACGAACTCGCCCGGCTCCTCCTTGAGCATCTTCTGGATGCGTGCGGGATCGGCGCGGTTCGTCACAAGGACATGATCCTCCGGCGCGAACACAAGCGTCTCGCACGCCGCATCGAACGTCATCTGATGGCCCTTCCGCGCGGTGAAGTCGACCGTGACGCGCCGATAGAAGGAGTCGATCCGCTTGACTTCGCCCAGGCCCCAGGTCGGATTGAGGACAAGCCGTCCCGGCTGAAAGGACAGCAGCCGCTCGAGACGGGCAAACGCTTCGTCAAGCGACCTCATGCCAAATCCGACCGAATCGACGAACGCCAGGAGGAGACGGTCCTTGGTCGCCTTGCGCAAGATGTCGCGGATGCCCGTGCCCTGCAGCTTGGCGCCGAGCATGTCTTTCCTGGCCTTTACCAGCCGCCGGGTACCGTCAAAGTCGCCCGCGTCCGTCAGCGCCTTTAGCGCCGCCAGCGTCCATTCCTCCGCCTTGCCAGGGGGAACGGCCGCGATCAGCTCCAGAATCTCGTCAACGGGGTAGGGTGGCGCCTGCATCACTTCACCGAACCGCACTTCCATCTCTTCAACCGTCTTCTTGTCCATGTCTACCCTTCTGTTGCTTGGAAATTTGAGGAAAATATTTTACCATTTTCCGTTCGCACATGCAAACCGCGTCTCCTGGCGCCCGGCAAAAAAAGAGGGCCGCCGACCCCGTAGGGGTTGGCGGTCTTTTTCTGCTGGCATGAGCGTCATTTAGGCTTCCGGCTTCGTCTTCTTCAACCCGAGGCCGCGATCGCCTTCTTTCCAATCGCCGCGCTTCTGCAGCAAGTTGACGCGCTCGAAACGCTTGAGGACGTTGCGCTTGGACGTGATCTTGCTAGACCCTCTCAGACTGCGATGCTGACTCATTTTTTCTTCTCCTGTTCGAAAAGTGAGTAAATAGTATATCATTTTTCCGCCGCGCAGGGAATACGCTTTTCATATTTCTTTCGGATCCTTGAAAAATCAAAATCCGAAAGGCGGACCGCCTGGCGCGAAGTACCGGAACCATGCAGGAAATCAAAGCGCCGCACGATCGCAGAGGGCGCTCACGAAAAGTGCCTTGATGGTGTGCATGCGGTTCTCGGACTCGTCGAACACCTTGGAGTACTTCGACTCGAACA
>CAMNLN010000429.1 GCA_946543025.1 uncultured Verrucomicrobiota bacterium | reverse complement strand
CTGGTACGACTGGCTGATCCTGATCCTCCCCGTGTGCTTCGTGATGTACATGGGGTTCCGCACCCGGCGCTACGTGCGCGGCGTGTCCGACTTCCTCTCGGCCGGGCGCCTGTGCGGGCGGTATGTGATCTCGATGGGGGACGTGGCCAACTCGCTTTCGATCATCGGGCTCGTCGGCTACATCGAGATGCGGTACAAGACGGGCTTCTCGGTCGGCTTCTGGAGCTCCGTCCTCGCGCCCCTGTGGATCGTGCTGGGGCTCACGGGATACATCGCCTACCGCTTCCGCGAGACGCGCGCGATGAGCCTCGGGCAGTTCCTGGAGATGCGCTACAGCCGGCGCTTCCGCATCGTCGCGGCGGGGCTCCGCTCGCTCGCGGAGATGCTCGCCAACATGATCATGCCCGCCATCGCGGCGCGCTTCTTCATCCAGATGCTCGACCTGCCGCAGACGTACCACGTCCTCGGGATCGAGCTCTCGACCTACGTGTCGCTCATGATCCTCTTCCTCACGCTCGCGATCTCGCTCATCTGTTTCGGCGGGACGCTCGCGCTCGTGATCACGGACACGATCCAGGGCATGATCCTCTACCCGGCGCTGGCCATCTTCGTGGTGTTCCTCTTCTGGAAGTTCTCGGTGGGCGGCGAGATCATGCCGGTGATGGCCGACCGCGTGGCGGGGGAGAGCTTCATCAACCCCTACGACATCTCGAAGCTGCGGGACTTCAACCTCTTCACGGTCGTGATCGTGGCGGTCTACGGGACGGTCATGAACCGAGCCAACTGGATCGGCGCGGGCTATTCCTCCGCCGCGAAGAGCCCGCAGGAGCAGAAGATGGCGGGTCTGCTCGGCACCTGGCGCAACGCGATCATCAACGTGTTCTACGTGCTGATCGCCGCGGCGCTCATCGCCTTCCTGAACCACAAGGACTTCGCGCCCGAGGCCAACGCCGTCCGCAAGGACCTCTCCGTCCGCGTGGCGGACGCCGTGTTCAAGAACACGTCGGCCGATCCGTCCAACACGGATCCGCACCTCCGCGAGGTCGTCAAGGCCGCCGTCGCTGCCGTCCCGCCGCAGGTGCACGAGATCGGCGTCGATCCGCCGCTCTCGCAGGACCGGAACCTCGACACCGCGTTCCTCGACGTCATCCACGGCGCGCTGAAGGACGACGCGCGCGACCGGAAGACCGCCGAGCTCGACGCGGCGGGCGTGGTCGGCGAGGCCCGCGAGAAGGCGCTCATCGACGCCGAGGGCAAGGCCAACGACGCCTTCCAGCGGTGCCGCACGCTCTACTACCAGCAGAACCTCTCCGTCACGATGCGGGCGCTGCTGCCGCCGGGGCTCTTCGGACTCTTCGCGCTGCTGCTCTTCCTGGCGATGCTCTCCACGGACGACACGCGCATCTACAGCGCCGCGCTCACGCTCGCGCAGGACGTCGTGCTACCGCTGAAGAAGAAGCCCTTCACGCCGCGCGGGCACCTGTGGATGATCCGCATCGTCTCCATCTGCATCGGCGTGTTCTTCCTCGCCGGCTCCTACTGGATGAAGCAGATGGACTACTACAACATGTTCGTCGTGCTCGTCTGCGCCATGTGGGAGGGCGGCGCCGGCGCGGTCATGACCTTCGGGCTCTATACGCGCGTCGGCACGACGGCCGGCGCGTGGACCGCGCTCGTCACGAGCGTATCGCTGAGCGTCTCCTACGTCTTCGTCCAGCTCAAGTGGGCGGAGACGGTGTACCCGGCCATCGCCAAGGCGGGACTCGTCGAGTCCTTCGACCGCGCTCTGCGGTGGCTCTCGTCGCCCTTCGAGCCGTACATCCACTGGCAGATGGACGCCGTCAAGTGCCCGGTGAACGCCATCGAGTTCAACTTCTTCCTCTCGGTCCTCTGCGTCATCCTGTACCTCGGCGTCTCGCGGCTCACGTGCCGGAAGCCGTTCAACCTCGAGCGCATGCTGCACCGCGGCAAGTACGGCCTCGGCGAGAAGCGCGAGATCCGGCAGAAGTGGACGCTGCGCACGGTGTTCTCCAACCTCATCGGCATCACGCCGGAATACAGCCGTGGCGACAAGGCGATCGCGTGGGGAGTGTTCCTCTGGAGCTTCGTCTACGGATTCCTTCTGGCCTTCGCGGGCGTGGTCGTGTGGAACGTCTTCCGGCCGTGGCCGGTCGAGTGGTGGAGCTGGTATTTCGTCATCCAGTTCTTCATCGTCCCGTGCCTCCTGGCCTGCGTGACCACGGTGTGGTTCGGCGTGGGCGGCTTCATCGGCCTGCGCCAGCTCTTCCGCGACCTGGCCGCCCGCAAGGAGACGAACGACCTGGACGACGGCCGCGTCGAGGGGCACGTCTCCCTCGCCGACAAGGCCGCCCTCGAGGAGGTTGACGAGAAGACGGAGTAGCGCGGGCCTGGCTTCCCCTATGCTCCGCTTTTCAGAGACATCGGAACGGCACGGAACGAGGAGTTCCGTGCCGTTCCGCGGCTATGTGTTCTTTCGGGAAGTGCGCTAGACGTAGTCGACCACGCTCGCCCAGTGGGAGAGCAGGTCGAGCGTCTTTTGGTCCTTCGCCTTGGCCGATTCGGCGGCGGCGACGACCGGAAGCCACTTCTGCACGTCGGGGACCTGCGCGCCGAGGGCTTCGCACGCGAGGGCCATGTACTTCTCCGCGGCGGCGACGTGGCCCGAGAGCCAGAAGAGCAGGTAGGAGCGCGCGACGTCGGCCAGCGGGTCGCCGAGGCGCACGTGCGCCCAGTCGATGACGCGCCAGTCGCCCTTCGGCGTGA
>CAMNLN010000428.1 GCA_946543025.1 uncultured Verrucomicrobiota bacterium | reverse complement strand
GGGCGGCGCGTTCACCGTCTCGAACGGCACGCTCGTGGCGGCGTTCGGGCAGGGCTTGGCGGCGACGGATTGCCTGCGGCTCGGCACGGAGAGTCCCTTCTCCGGCACCTACGGCGGATACGGCGGATGGAACGGGCGCGCGACGGCGACGCTCGGCGCGGGCGCGGGGCAGATCTTCGTGCCTGCCGACGGCTACCACTATCTTGCCTACTGCGCGGCTGACGGCGGCGAGCTGGAGGTGGACATCGGCGGCGCGGGCGCGCCGTGGACGCCCGTCGGAAA
Organism: uncultured Verrucomicrobiota bacterium; assembly: GCA_946543025.1. Classification (GTDB taxonomy): domain Bacteria; phylum Verrucomicrobiota; class Kiritimatiellia; order RFP12; family UBA1067; genus RUG572. The sequence goes on along the minus strand of CAMNLN010000428.1, from coordinate 2,526 downwards.
CTATCGTCGCCTGCAGCTGAACGGCGCGGCGGGAGCGGGCACGCTCCGCTTCAGGAATCCCATCCTTCTGACGGGCGACCACCTCATCGTGCGCGTCGGGTACGGCACCGCCATCTTCGAGGAAAACATTCAGGGCGCGCAGACCGGAGCCGACGCCAGGACGCTGAGCGCATACGATCTCGACAAGGGCAACCTTGACGGCACAGGCATCCTGCGCGGTACGGACAACAGGTTCTACAACTTCAACGTCTACAGCGGCGCCTGGGTGATGGACGAGAATACGACGAACACGGTCTATGGCGCGATCGAGACGAAGACAGGCGCGGCTGCGACGTTGCTTGCCACAAACGCCGTCGTACAGATTACGGGCGAGAGTGGCGGCGGCGGCTGGCTGCACGTCTACGGCGGCAAGGCGACGTTTGCCGGCGGCTCGCTCGAGGCAGGCGGTTTCATCGTCGGAGAGAGCGAGGAGCCTCAACCTGCCGCCGAGGTGCGTCGTCCGGGGCTCACGCTCGCCGGCAAGGTGCGTCTGAACGGCCTCAACGGCAAGTCGTACGGTTCCGGCACGATCAACTCCGCCGCAACCTCGTATGCGCTCGTGATAGAGGATGGCGCCGACGTGGAGATGTACAACCTCACGTTCCTTCGCCGCCAGGTCATCCACAGGGGAGGCTCGCTCAAGCTCAAGGGCGGCTACGGAATCCTCAACATGGGCAAGGAGGGAACGGCGCGCTACATGCTTTACGCGGGCGCGGAGCTGACGGCTAGCGGCATCGGGCAAGACGGGCAAGGTGCGAATGACGTGAACAACGGCACCGCCCAGTTCGTCTTTCGCGGCGGTACGCTGGGCACCACGTCCCGCACGCCCGAGTATCCCGTCTACTTCCGAGACTTCAACCAGAATTCGTCGATCTACGTTGCGTCTACCTACGGCGGCGAGTTCCGCGTCGACCATGTGACGTCCATCACGAACGGGATGGAGACGTCGCCCTCGAGCCTGGGGACGCCGACGGGGTGGAACTACGCGGCGGCGGACTGGCTGACGGCGCCGGCCTTCAAGAAGACGGGCAGCAAGCGCCTCACGCTCTCCGGCACGAACACGTACGCCTGCGCGACGGACGTGGCGGCCGGCACGCTCCTGCTCGCGGGCGGCGAATTTCCGGGCGTGCTGCCGACGAACGGCGTGGTGCGCGTGACGGGCGGCACGCTCGACCTCGGCGGCAACGAACAGACGGTGCGGGCGCTCCTCGGCACGGCGGGAGGCGTCACGAACGGCACGCTGGTCGTCAAGGACGGCATCTACCCCGGCGGCGCGGGCGAGGTCGGTTCGTTCGCGTGCGGCGCCACGCTCGACGGGACGCTCCATGTCGACGTGGATGCGACGGGCGCCTGCGACAAGCTTGTCGCGTTGGACACGGTCGACATCTCGCGCATCGACCTCGTATTGCCGGAAAACCTGCCGGCGGGCATCGAGAAGCTCCCTGTTGTTGCGGGCGCGACGACGGGCATGTTCCGGCGCGTAGACAACCTGCCGCCCGGCTGGGGGATCGTCCCCAAAAGCTCCGGCCTATGGGCGCAACGGGTGGTTGGCACGACGGTCATTTTCCGATAGGAGAGGAAATCCATGATGAAACGAATGACATATCTGGCGCTCTGTGCACTGGCCACGGTCGCCGCAGGTGCGGAGACCGCGCGCAGCGAGCTGGAGGCGGCGGGCCGCGAGACGAAACCCATGCGTACGGAGGAGAACTCGAAGACGGTGCTGGAGAAGAGCGCTTCGGCGGATCTCGTGGTGGTGGGCGGCGGACTCTCTGGAATCTGCGCCGCCATCTCCGCCGCGCGGCACGGCGCGAAGGTTGTCCTGATCCAGGACCGTCCGGTCCTGGGCGGGAACTGCTCGAGCGAGGTTCGCATGGGCATCATGGGCGCGCACGGCAACGAAAACAAGGAGGCGGGAATCCTGGAAGAGCTGCAGCTGCGGAACTTCTACTACAACCCGCTCATGCGCTACACGATCTGGGACGACGTGATGATGTCCACGGTCCGCGCCGAGAAAAATATTTTCTTGCTGCTCAACACGTCTGTGAACGGCGTGGAGATGGAAGGCGGGCGCATCGCCGCCGTGAAGGCGTGGAACGCGAACGCGTACACGCGTTGGACGGTGAAAGGCCGCTGGTTCGCCGATTGCAGCGGCGACGGCATTCTGCGCCTCTCCGGGGCGAAGTTCAGGCATGGGCGCGAGCTTCCGTCGGAGTTCGGCGAGACTTATCTGGAAGCGGGCGGCGACTCGCGCACGATGGGCAACTCCATCCTGCTGCAGTTGCGCAAGACGAACGAGCACCGCCCGTTCCTGCCGCCGCCGTGGGCGTACACGTTCACGGACGCCGACTTCGCCAGCTCGAACGCCACGCAGGACGCGAAGCTCGTCGCCATCGGGGCAAAGCCGTTGTACGTGCGCGCCTATCCGAAGGAGAACAACTTCTGGTGGATCGAGTTCGGCGGGAACCTGGACACGGTCGGCGACGC
>CAMNLN010000427.1 GCA_946543025.1 uncultured Verrucomicrobiota bacterium | reverse complement strand
CGAAAATATTTAGTCCACAGGATGCTTGCATGGCGGCGCGGAAAACGGTAAAATGGGCGGCGTGGCGAAAATTGGCAAAAAGAAGCTCGCGTACAGGCGCATCCTGCTGAAGCTGTCGGGCGAGGTCCTTCGCAACCGCGAAACGGGCGATTCGATCGACGCCTCGCGGCTTGCGTTCATGGCCGAGCGCGTGAAGAAGATTCATGCGCTGGGCGTAGAGGTGGGCATTGTCCTGGGCGGCGGCAACATCTTCCGCGGCCTGGCGGGCGCGAAGAACGGCGTCAACCGCGTGGTAGGCGATTCGATGGGCATGCTCGCGACGATCATCAACGGCCTCGCGATGATGAACGCCCTGGAGCAGATCGGCGTGCCGACGCGCGTGATGACGGCGATCGACATGCCGAAGCTCGCCGAACCGTTCATCCAGCGCAAGGCGATCCGCCATCTTGAGAAGGGACGCGTCTGCATCTTCGCGGGCGGCACGGGCAACCCGTTCTTCTCCACGGACTCGGCGGCGGCCCTGCGCGCGAGCGAGATCGGGGCGGACGCCCTCCTGAAGGCCACGAAGGTTGACGGCATCTACACGGCCGACCCGATGAAGGACCCGAAGGCGAAGCGGTACGGGACGCTCAAGTACGAGACGGCGCTCGCGAAGCGTCTCAAGGTGATGGACGCGGCGGCGTTCGCGCTCTGCATGGAGAACAACATCCCGATCGTCGTGTTCGACTTCTTCGACGGCAACGCGCTCGCGCGCGTCGTCAAGGGCGAGGCGGTTGGCACGCTGGTGAGCGAGAAGGGTTGAGATTTTGGAAAGGTAACAGAAATGGAAACAGTCAGTGAAGTTCTAAACGATGCCACGGCGAAGATCGCCAAGTCCTTTGACGCGCTCAAGGCGCAGTTCGCGGGCCTTCGCACGGGCAAGGCGTCGCCGGCGCTCGTGGACGGCATCAAGGTGGACTATTACGGCGCGCCGACGCCGATCAAGAACCTCGCGACGATCTCGACGCCCGAGCCGCGCCAGATCAAGATCGCTCCGTTCGACCCGACGGTCCTCGCCGAGATGAACAAGGCGATCCTCGCGGCCAACCTGGGCGTCACGCCGCAGACGGACGGTCGCGTGCTGCGCATCACGATCCCTGAACTCAACGAAGAGCGCCGCAAGGAGATCGTCAAGGTCGCGAAGCGTCAGGCCGAAGACCAGAAGGTGGCGATGCGCAACGTGCGCCGCGACGCGAACGAGGCCCTCAAGAAGCTGGAGAAGGACAAGAAGATTTCCGAGGACGACTTGAAGGTCGGCCTCGACAAGGTGCAGAAGGCCACGGACGACGGCATCGCGAAGATCGACGCCGAGCTGAAGACCAAGGAAGCCGAGGTCATGGCGGTCTAGCAAAGTTGTGATGAGAGAGAGGAGTCTGGCATGAGCGATGAACCTGTGATGACACCGATTACCCCCGAGGAGAGCGGCGGCTTGCCGCCCAAAGTCGCGCCGTTCGGCGCGGCGCCAGCCCCGGCCGCGCCCGCAGCAGGCGCAGCACCTGCCGCGCCTTCGTCCGGCGTGTCCACGATCAAGCTAAAGCCCGTGATCCGCAAGCCGATGATTCGCAAGCCGACAGTCGGCGGCGCACCGGCGCCTGCCGCTCCTGCCGCGGCGCCTGCCGCTCCTGCCGCGCCGTCGAAGAAGGCGACGCAGAGCCTCGCGGCCGTTTCGGACCAGATGCCGGCCCAGGCCGTCCTCCGGAAGACCGGCATCATTGCCGAAGGAATCATCACGCCGGCGCAGCAGCAGGCGGCGAAGTCCAAGACGTCCCGCATCTCGCTCGAGTCTGCCATCGGCGTCGCGCCGGCGAAGGAAAGCGCCGCGCCGCTGAAGACGATCCGTCTGCGCCGTCCGACGGACCTGAAGCATCCCGCGCCCTCGCCGATGAAGCCTGTCGGCGCACCCGAAGCGGCGCCTTCCATCACCAGCGCCGCGACGGTGGTCGCAGAAGAAGCACCGGCGGCGGCGGCGCCTGCAGGAGAGTCCGACACCTCCACCACGACGCAGAAGAAGACGCTGAAGCTGCATCGTCCGAGCGGTCTTGGCGTGAAGCGCCCGACGCTGGGCATCAAGAAGCCCGGCGATCAGCCGTCGGCGGCGACAGAAGGCGGCGACATGCCCGAATCGGCGCCAGCCGACATGGGGGACGTGCCGGAACTCAAGCCGCTTGCCCCGATGGACTTTTCGGCGGCCCCTGCCGAGAACATGTCTGCCGGCGTGCCGGGTTGGGTGGCGGCGCTCTCGCTCGTGACCACGATCGCGGCGTTGCTCGTTCTGGGCGCAGTCGTCTACTTCCTCTACATGGAGGGAGTCGGCCCTGTCGCCGGCGCGAACGAAATGCAATTCATTCAGATGTAAGGCCGACGCGCCATGCGTCGTTTTCGTTCACTCGTCCGTTCGGCCGTACTGGAGACGCTGGCCGAGCCGTTATCTGCGGTTCTCTTTTTGGTCGCTCTCCTGACGATTCCGTTGTTGCCGGCGTTCCATTGCCACCAGTTCGGCGATGCCGGGCGTTTGCCGCGCGAATGTGGCTTTTCGGCGCTGCTCGTGTTTGGAATCGTCTTCGCCACCTCGTCCGCCGTCCGCGTCGTCGGCGGCGAGCTGACGTCGGGGACGGCTTCGGCGGCCTTGGCGCGCGACGTGCCGCGTCCGTTGTTTTTCTGCGCGAAGGTCACGGGCGTGCTCGCGGCGTTCGCCCTTTTTGCCGTGGCGGTGGGGCTCTCGACGCTGGCGTCCGTCGCGACGGCCGAGATGGGGCTCGTCCAGGAGCGCCTGGGATTCCTGCCGATCTGGAA
>CAMNLN010000426.1 GCA_946543025.1 uncultured Verrucomicrobiota bacterium | reverse complement strand
TCATCCCGATGGGCAAGCAGATCGTCGTGTTCAAGGGCGACCGCGTGAAGAAGGGACAGCAGCTTACCGAAGGCCCGATCATCCCGCAGGAGATCCTCGAGGTCTCCGGTCCGCAGGAACTCGAGAAGTACCTCGTCAACGAGGTTCAGCAGGTCTACCGTCTGCAGGGCGTGGAGATCAACGACAAGCACATCGAGATCATCGTCCGCCAGATGCTCCGCAAGGTGCGCATCACGAATCCGGGCGATACGGACTTCCTCTGGGGCGAACAGGTCACGCGCCAGACGTTCCTGCGCGTCAACGAGCAGATGATGGCCGAAGGCCGCCGTCCGGCGGAGGCCCAGCCCGCGCTCCTCGGCATCACCAAGGCCGCGCTCGAGACCGACTCCTTCATCTCCGCCGCGTCCTTCCAGGATACGACGCGCGTCCTCACCGAGGCCGCGACGATGGGCCGCGTGGACGAGTTGCGCGGCTTCAAGGAGAACGTCATCCTCGGTCATCTCATCCCCGGCGGCACAGGTTTCCCGCTGCACCGCTATCTCAAGCTGGTGCCGCTCTGCGAGCCGATCTCCGACGAGGAGATGGACAAGCTCCGCGCCGAGGCGAAGGCCAAGATCGATGCGCTCTTCGGCACCACTCCGATTCCCGCCGACGAGGAAGACGGCGAGGATGGAGAGGCCTTCCCCGTGGCCGAGGACGCCGACAAGTTCGCCCAGGCTCCTGCCAACCAGGCTCCGGACCAGACCGTGGACGGCTACTCGGCCGACAATGTCGGGTTCGAGGAGTAGTCTCATGCTGGGGCGCCGCGCATTCGTGGCAGGGGGACTCTGTACGGCGGCTGTGCCAGTCCTGGCGCAGCCGCCGGCGGGGGGCGAGGGGGATGCCCTCGACCTCTGGCAGCAGGAGACGGACCTCGTCTCCGCGAAGACCTACGGAGAGTACCTGCGCGACGGCGATACGCGCGGGCTCGCGTCGCTCGAAAAGCTTGAGCGCGGGTTTGAGAAAGTGCTTCGCGAGATCGACTCGACGACTGTCGGCGACGTCCCCGCCATCTGGAGCGTCTACAACATGGGGTATGTCGTCAAGACGCGCGAGGCGCTCTTTTCGATTGATCTCGTCCATCGGCGCGCGGCCGCCGAACTTGCGCCGCGCCTCGACTTCGCCCTCATCACCCACAATCACCTCGACCACTACCTGCCCGACTTCTACCGGGCGATGGACGGGGCTGGAAAGACCGTCATCTCAAATTTCCTCGACAACTACGGCGTCAGCCACTGGAGGAAGGATGGCGGCTACACCCGCGCCGTGAAGACGTTCAAGATCAAGGATGTCGAGATCCGAACGTCGCTCATCGACCATAACGACTACCTGATCGATTTCACGACGGCGTTCGAGATGCGCATCGGCTCGTTCGTGCTCTATCATACGGGCGACAGCGGCAGGGGGACGGAGCCCAAGCTCGGGACAATCTGGGGCCGGCCCGATCTCTGGCTCTTCTTCCCCGGCTGTGGCATCGACGTCGCGAAGGCTGTGCCGCAGGTACAGCCGAAACGGATTGTGTTCGGCCACCTCTGGGAACTTGGCCATGTCCATGGCCGTCTCACTACGCCGATGGTCCGTCGTGCGTTGGCGAATGCCACGCCCGCCTGCTCGAACGTCTCTGCCGCCCTCTGGGGCGACCGGGTCTTGTAGACATACGCGATCGTGCCGTCCGTCAGCCTTTCGGCCTGCCGGAAGGTGGCCATGTCGTGACTGTTCATTCCGCCGTCGGGCGGCGGAATGTGGTATAATGGACCGCATCTGGAGGTTAGACGATGGCAAAGTTGACGGAGATCGCATGGAACGAGTTTGAAGCGCTTCCGCTGGAGGCGAAGAGGCCCTATCTGGCCAACCCCGACCTGCCGAACACGCCTTACCACACGCTGTTCGCTCAACAGTTCGACCGCGAGTTGCTTGAACGTCTTGCCGCGCTCGCGAACCGTATCCGCTTCATGGCGAAGAGCAAGGAGGGCGCGCTTTACCTGAAGTCGCTCCTGCCGCACAAGCGCGCGATGCTCTATTTCTCGCAACCCAGTTCGCGCACATTCCTCAGCCATCTGGCCGCGTGCCAGATCCTTGGCCTCACGACGGGCAGCGTGCGCGACTCCGCCACGTCGAGCGAGTTCAAGGGCGAGTCGCGCGAGGACTCCATCCGCACGTTCTCGTCGTACTTCGACATGATCATCATGCGTACGCCCGAAAAGGGGCTTGCCGAGCAGATGGCATGGGAGCTTTCGAACAGCGACCGTCCCATCCCGATTCTCAACGCCGGCTCCGGCAAGGACCAGCATCCCACCCAGGCGCTGCTCGACGTCTATACGCTCCTGCGTTCCTTCGAGAACAAGGGCGGCCTGCGCAACCGCACCGTGACGTTCTGCGGCGACCTTTTGCGCGGTCGTACCGTGCGATCGCTTTCCTACCTGCTCACGAACTTCGAGAACGTCCGGCAGGTGTTCGTGGCGCCGAAGGAACTGCAGGTGCCGGACGACGTGCTCGCCATCCTGCGCGAGAAGGGCGTGCAGTACGCCGTCTCCGGCAACCTCCGCGAGGCGGTCTCACTCTCCGACGCCGTGTACATGACGCGCATCCAGGACGAATGGGACCAGTCCAAGGGCGAGAGCGCGCGCATCGATACGCATCTTTTCAAGTTCGGCGCGGAGGAACTGAAGCTCCTGCCTCCGGACGGCGTCATCATGCACCCGCTTCCGCGTCGCGACGAGATCGCCACCTGCTGCGATCGCGATCCGCGCGCGATGTACTGGCGGCAGATGCGCAACGGCATGTGGATTCGTAGCGCGCTGAT
>CAMNLN010000425.1 GCA_946543025.1 uncultured Verrucomicrobiota bacterium | reverse complement strand
GCGCGCTGCGCTTCGGTTATCGGTTCACGCAGCCGGACAAGTGGCCGGAGATGCGTGCGGCGTTGGAGAAGAATCGCCCGGCGTTTGACGAAGTGTGGTTTTCGACGGGCGTGAGCTTCCCGTCGCTCGCCTGGCACGAGGAGCATGCGCGACAGTGCGCGAAGGCGGCGGACGACTTGAGAAAGATGGGCATCGTCCCCTCCATCGAGATCCAGACGATCATCGGGCATACGGACGGGATCATCGGGGCGGGCGACTGCTCGGGCCAGGACTGGGGGACGATGGTCTCGGCCGACGGTCTGCCGGCAAAGCACCTCTCCTGTCCGCGCGATCCGAAGCTCATCGCCTACTTTGTCCGCGTGGCCGAGATGCACGCGGCCTGGAAGCCGGGCTCCGTGTGGGTGGACGACGACCTGTCCTACCGCAACCGCGCGCCTGTCCTGAAGCCCGGCAACCGGCTGGCCGGCTGTTTCTGCGACGCCTGCATCGCCGGCTTCTCCCGCGCCGAGGGGAAGACGTGGGAGCGGGCGGCGCTTGCGCAGGCGATCCGTTCGGACGCGGCCATGCGCACGCGCTGGGACGATTATTCGTGCGGGGTCATGGGCGAGCTGACGCGCGCGATCGCCGCCGCCGTGCACCGTGTCTCGCCGGAGACCGTCATGGGATACCAGTACGGCGGTCCGCTGTACGCCGCCATCCCGCGCGGCCTCTACGACGGCTGCGGACATCCCGTCCGGCTGCGTCCGGGCGGGGGCGCGTATTGGGATACCGACCCCAACGACCAGCTGAACAAGGCGTATTACCTTCAGAACCTGCTGGACGGCTTCCGCGGCGAGAAGTGGATCGGCGCGTGCTGTCCCGAGATCGAGACATGTCCGCGCACGTTCGCCTGCCGGACGGCGCAGGGGCTCATCCTCGAGGCGTTCGAGAACCTGGCGCTGGGGATGGATTTTCTCAGCATGTTCGCGGCGGATGCACGGACGGACGAGACGACGGACTTCTACGCGGACGGCCTCTTCCCGCGTCTGGCGGAGGCGCATGCCTTTCTCCAGGGTTATCATGCGGCGAACGACGGGACGCGGCCGTGCGGGTTTTCCGTGACGAACGAGCGCCCCGCGAAGCTGGTCGCCTGCCGTGGCGTGCCGATTGTCGGCGCGACGGGATGTTCGCTGGGTCCCTTGCCGGATATCGCGTCGATCAGCGTGCGCATGGCGGGATCGGGCGAGGTCGATGTTCATTCGCCGCTCTACCAGACGCGCGTCATGCAGATCGCCTCCTCGACTGGGCTGACGAATTTCTATGCGCGGTGCGACCGCGCGTCCGGCGGGCGAATGCCGGTCGCGTTCGAGTCGGCGGTGCGCGCGTTTGCGATGCCGCGCGTACGCGACGATTGGACGCTTGCGACGGTGGCGATCATAAACGCCTCGATCGACCGTCAGGACCCGGTGACGGTCCGCCTGAGAGGCGTCCCGTCGGACGCGAAGACGGCAATCTGGCGCCAGCCGGAGGCCGAGGACCTTGAAATCGCCCTCGTGCGTGACGGCGCGGACGTTCGCGTGCGCCTGCCGCGAATCGGCGCGTGGGCGTGCGGCTATCTTTCGTTCAGGTGAAAAAGGAAAGGAATGACGATCACATGTTGAAGGAGAAATTCGATCTGACCGGCAAGATCGCCCTCGTCACCGGTTCCACGCGCGGAATCGGCAAGGCGATCGGCGATGCGTTCGAGGAATACGGCGCGAAGGTGATCCGCCACAACACGAAGGTGTGCGACCTCGCGGATCCCGCCGCGATCGACGCGTGGTTCGACGGGCTCGAAAGGGACGGCTTGCTCCCCGACATCCTCGTGGCGAACGCGTCCATCCAGGCGAAGATCCCGTGGGCCGAGTTCCCTCTGGACGAGGCGCGCAAGGAGATGCAGGTGAACTTCTTTGCGACGCTCCGGATGTTCCAGCGGTGCTACCCGAAGATGAAGGCGCAGAAGTGGGGGCGGCTCATCGCCGTCGGCTCCGTGAACGAACGGCGTCCGCATCCCGAGATGTGCGTGTACGCGGCCACGAAGTCCGCGCAGGAAAATCTCGTGCGCGGCATTGGTCGCCAGGTGGCGGCGGAGGGGATCACGGTCAACAACATCTGTCCGGGCGTGTTCTACACCGACCGCAACAAGGAATGTCTCGCGGACCCCGTCTACGGGCCGAAGGTGACGGCGGCGATTCCAATGCACGACTACGCGATGCCGGAGGATGCCGCCGGCGCCGCGCTGCTGCTCGCCTCGGACGCCGGCCGCTACATCACCGGCGCGACGATCACGGTGGACGGCGGGCTCGGCCTGCCGGGCTGACCTCTCCCGTGTCACGAACCACGAACCACAAACCACAAACTACGAGAAAAACCATGCCATCGCTAGCAAACATGCGTACAAAGGCCAAGGAAGCTGGCCTGATGAAATTGGATCGGCTGATCGCGAAGCGCCAGCACATCCCCACGAACGAGTTCCCGATTCCGCTCAAGGAGCTGTGCGAGCGCTACGAGAAGCTCTACACCGGCTGCGTCAACGACGTCATGCGCGAGCTGACGCTCCTCGACCAGAACCTTCCGCACGACATCATGCCGCTCCGCGACGAGATGACGGTCTGCGGCGAGGCGTTCACCGTGAAGAGCGCGCCGAACGTGATGATCGAGGGCGAGATGACGTTCCGCGCGCAGATGCTGGACGACTTCAAGCCGGACGGCGTGGTGGTGTGGGACACGTCGGAGGACGTTGAGGCCAGCCTTTGGGGTGGCGTGATGACGGCCACCGCCATGACCAAGGGCATCCGCGGCGCGGTGATCGCGGGCGGCATCCGCGACACGAAGCAGAT
>CAMNLN010000424.1 GCA_946543025.1 uncultured Verrucomicrobiota bacterium | reverse complement strand
TCGTGACGGGGCTCGACCGCAAGGGGTGGTTGCGATTCGGCACGTGGACAGGCGTACTGATCCTCTCCTTCGCCGGCCTTGTGCTGCTGACCTCGCTCCGTCGTCGCTGACGCGTCGCGGATTTGCTATAATAGCCGCGCATGAGCGCAACTGTCATAGATGGAAAGAAACTGGCCGCCGAGACGCGGGCCGAGATCGCCGCCGGCGTGGCGGCGCTGAAGGCGGAACGGGGCGTCACGCCTGGGCTCGCCGTGATTCTCGTGGGCGAGAACCCGGCGAGCGTGAGCTATGTCACGGCCAAGGAGAAGGCCGCACGCGAGGCCGGCATGTATTCGCGGGAGATCCGCCTGCCGGAAGGCGCGTCCGAGGCGGAGGTGCTGGCGCAGGTGCGGGCGCTGGACGACGATCCCGCCATCCACGGTATCCTTGTGCAGCTGCCGCTCCCGAAGGGCATCTCCGAGAAGAAGGTGATCGATGCGATCGCGCCCGAAAAGGACGTGGACGGATTCACGCCCGTCAACGTGGGCAAGATGCTGATCGGCGACGACTGCTTCCTTCCCTGTACGCCGCACGGAATCCTCAAGCTGATCGAGACGGCGGGCATGGACGTTTCCGGCAAGCACGCGGTGGTGATCGGGCGCTCGAACATCGTCGGCAAGCCCGTGGCCGCGCTGCTCGCGCGGAAAGGGCCGCACGCGAACGCCACGGTCACGCTCTGCCACACGGGCACGCCAGACATCGCCGCCTACACGCGGACCGCCGACGTAGTGGTGGTGGCGGCCGGGCGGCCGAACACGCTCACGGGCGACATGCTCAAGCCCGGCGCGGTGGTGATCGACGTGGGCGTGAACCGCGTGCCGGATGCGACGAAACCGAAGGGCTACCGTCTGTGCGGCGACGCGGACTACGAGTCCTGCGCGGCGGTGGCATCCGCCATCACGCCCGTGCCCGGCGGGGTGGGACCGATGACGATCACGATGCTCCTCTGGAACACGCTCGAGGCCGCGCGCCGCGCCTAGCGGGCGGCGGCTTTCTGGATCGCGAAGATCTTCTTGAGGCCGCCGCGGGCGAGGGCGCGGAGCGCCGCGAGGGCGTCTTCCGTGAACGGCTCGCGCTCGGCCGTGCCTTGGAGTTCTACGTAGCGGTCGTCGTCCGTCATGACGACGTTGAGGTCAACGTCGGCATGCGAGTCCAGCGCGTAGTCGAGGTCGAGCGTGGGGACGCCGCCGCAGATGCCCACGGAGACGGCGGCGATCGTGTGGCGAATGGGGTTCTCGGCGAGCTGTCCGTCCCGGAGGAGCTTGCCGATGGCGTCGCGCAGGGCCACCATGCCGCCGGTGATGGAGGCGCAGCGCGTGCCGCCGTCCGCCTGGAGAACGTCGCAGTCGACGGTGATCTGCCGCTCGCCGAGTTTCTCAAGGTCTACGGCGGCGCGGAGAGAGCGTCCGATGAGGCGTGCGATCTCGGAGCCGCGCGCATCAGGCTTGAGCTTCTTGATGTCGCGCTCCTTGCGCTCGAGCGTGCTGCCGGGAAGCATGGAATACTCGGCCGTCACCCAACCCTTGCCGGTATCGCGCAAGAACGAGGGAACCTTGTCGCTCACGGAGGCGGTGCAGAGCACCCACGTGTCACCCCACTTGATGAGCACCGACCCGGCGGCGTACTTGGTGAAGTCTCGGATGATTTCGATTTGTCGAAGCTGGTTTCTCTTGCGTGCCATGATGTCTCCTTGCGTTGCGGAGGATTATAGCACGTCTGCGGACAGTCTGTTAGCGACATGTTAGGAACGGGCGAAAAAGGCGGGGTTGCCTCTTGCAATGGTGGGGGCGATTGCGGTATATTTATGCCGCAACAACCGAGAAAGGACAAAAACTGACATGGATCTGCAGAATGCGACAAGCCGGATCGCCGCGCAGGGCGAATTGGTGACGAAGATCAAAGACGAGGTCGGCAAGGTCATCGTCGGCCAGGAGAAGCTGGTCGACCGCCTCGTGCTGGCGCTCGTCACGGACGGGCATATTCTCCTGGAAGGTGTGCCGGGCCTCGCGAAGACGCTCAGCGTCAATACGCTCGCCAAGGTGCTCGGCCTCGATTTCAAGCGCATCTCTTTCACGCCGGACCTGTTGCCGGCGGACGTGGTGGGAACGCTCATCTATTCGCCGAAGACAGGCGAGTTCTCGCCGAAGAAGGGCCCCGTGTTCACGAACTTGCTCCTTGCGGACGAGATCAACCGCGCGCCCGCCAAGGTGCAAAGCGCACTTCTGGAGTCGATGCAGGAGAAGCAGGTGACGATCGGCGAGACGACCTACCCGCTCCCGAAGCCGTTCCTCGTGCTCGCCACGCAGAACCCGATCGAGCAGGAAGGCACCTATCCGCTCCCGGAGGCGCAGGTGGACCGTTTCATGTTCAAGTGCCTCGTGGAGACGCCGAGCCGCAGCGACGAGCGCCGCATCATGGAGCGTTTCGCGCAGCAGGCGAAGGCGCCCGACGTGGCGGCCGTCGCCACGATGGACGACATCCTGAACCTCCGTGAGACGCTCAAGGAGGTCTACTGCGACGAGAAGGTGGGCGACTACATCCTCGACATCGTCTTCGCCACGCGCGAGCCGGACAAGGTGAAAGGACTGGAGACGCTCAAGGAGCAGATCCAGGTGGGAGCTTCGCCGCGCGCGACGCTCTGCCTCAACAAGGCCGCGCGCGCGAACGCGCTCCTGCACGGCCGCGCCTACGCGACGCCGCAGGACGTGAAGGAGATCGCCCACGACGTCCTCCGCCACCGCATCCTGCTTACCTACGAGGCGGAGGCAGAGAACGTGAACAGCGACATGGTGATCGACAAGATCCTTTCGACGATCCCGGTGCCGTGA
>CAMNLN010000423.1 GCA_946543025.1 uncultured Verrucomicrobiota bacterium | reverse complement strand
ATGGAGGGTGAAGGCAATTTCAGGCCATAATAGCTTTGCGAACTGCCAGCACGACAAGGCGCATATCACGCCAGCGCCGCAACGGAGTATCCACCGCGCCAGACGCCCGTACGACTCCGCGTTCCCCACTTTCATAAAACAAAGGCTCTCATCTTGCCGAAGAGCGAAATTCATCCGCAATCGACTCGCCGAAGTGCATGAGGAAGAAGCACTTGCCCTCGGGCTTTCGCGGCGTGCCGATTGGCGCGAGCATCGGACGGACGAGCGTGACGGTCTGGAGCGCGACGACTGCGAAGACGACGAGCCACATGTGAAGTCCGATGGACCTCTCGACGATCCCCTTCGCCTTGGCCGCCGATATCGGACGCACCACAAACACAAGCGCAAGCCAGGCAAGAAAGCAGGAAAGCACGATGATGAACGCGGCGCTCTCGGTCGAGACGGCGAAGAGCCATAGAATCGGCGACAGCGCCGCGAGAAGGCAACCGAATGTCGCTGTGCAGACCAGCCCGAGAACGGCGGTCCGCGCCAGCGAAAGCTTCAATCCGCCAATCGTCGCGAACACATACAGCGTCGGAAAGCAGAGCACGAACGAAAACGCCGCGATGCCGACCATCTTCGCCGCGTCGAGCGCCGCGACCGTCAGGTCCACGAACGAACCGACGGCAAACCCGAACAATGCGCATCCGACCGTCGTCACAAGCGCGAGAAACGCGGCCAGCCTCCAGCCGCAGGCCTTGCCCTCGGCAAATCCCATCGTCTCCCCAGGCGCGCGCAGCAGTTCGCCGAGTCCTGGTGTTGTCTCGTTGCTCATTTCACGACTCCTCCGTTGATTAGGTGTGGTATGATCTGGGTGAAGAGGGATTCAAGGAAGTTGCTTTTGAGCGCGTCGGAGCGGAGGAACTCTACGGAGATGTTAGGACTCCCTACAAGCGGGCGCATGATCCAGCCGAGCTGGCATCCGACAACGGCGAACGCCGCGAGCCAAAGGCACATCATAAGGATGAGGCGGCAATCCGCCGGTACGCGCTTCTTGAGGCTTCTGTAGAGCAGCGCAACCCCGACGGTTCCGGCGCTTCCCATCACGGCGATATGCGCGAACAACATCGCCGCATGGGCAAGCCGCATCGTCTCGCGCGTGCCTGAATCCGGCGCGGCTGAAAAGACGAAGAACAAGACGACCGGCGCCGCCGCAAAGAGAATCGCGCCCGCAACGGACATCGTGAAGAAAACGGCTTCAAGGACTTCGCGATACCGGAGTCCCGCGCCGATCGCAAGAGCGGCCATCCAGCAGAACAACGACACAAGAAACGTAGCACCAACGAAGACCATTGGGAGCTTCACGGCGACGTACGCCGCCATAAGCGGCGAGCGCCAGACTGCCAGCACTGCGCCATACACGCCGGTTGCCGCCGCCACGAAAAGCATTCGCCGCGCAAGGTGTCCGTAAAACTCTCCATTCTCCGTTGTCATCACAAGGGAGAATGCACCAGTTCGGCGAAAATGTCACCGACTGTTCAAAATGTCGCGCAGCGCGGGGCAGACGGACGCAGAATCGGGATTGACCCAAGACTGCGGGAAGGTGCGGCACTTGTCGAGATCAAGGCATCTGACACGGACGAGATCGTCGGCACGGTCTCCATCGGCGCGGGCGAAAGGGATTGATGGCTATAGATGATTTTTCATCAGTTCATCACGTCAGGCGTTCCGTCTTCGCCGTTCAAAACCGGCATCGGGAACATCCAGTTCTTCTTTCCAAGGTTCTTTTTCATTCTCTCCCCTCCCTGTAGGGAACGCTGGGTTCAGCGTTTGGCAGAAATCGCGTGTGAGAGCACGGCCAGCGACTGCGCGAGGTCGACGTTCTGGACGATAACGCCGTCAGGCACGGAGAGCCGCACCGAGGTGAAGTTCCAGATGCCGCGTATTCCGGCGGCGACGAGCTTGTCGGCGCATGGCTGCCCGGCGGCGTTCGGCACCGTAAGGATGCCGAGCCTGATGTTGAGACGCTTCACGAGGCGGGGGAGATCGCCCATCGGGCGGACTTTTACGCCGTGAATCGTCTTTCCGACGATTTCCGGGCTTGCGTCGAATGCCGCAGCAATCGAAAGACTCTGTTCCTCGAATCCCCTGTAGCCGAGAAGAGCATTTCCGAGAGAACCGACGCCGACGAGAACGGCGTCGGTGGAGTTGTCCCAGCCCAGCGCGGCGGTGATGGCGGCCTGAAGCTCCCTGGCCGGGTAGCCGCGGCGCGGCTTCCCGGGAACCCCGGCCATCGCGAGGTCCTTGCGCGCCAGCACGGAGTCGAGGCCGAGCTTCTCGGCCACTACGGCGCTCGATATGTGCGTCTCGCCGGCCGCTATCATCTCGTTGATACAGCGCAGGTAGACAGGATACCGGCGGATCGTCGGCAACGGCAGCGCGAAGGGCCGCGCAAGCTGGTTTTTCTCGTTCATGGTGGAAAGTATACCATAAACGGCGGCCGATAAGATAATAAAATATCGCTATTGACATACCGATATAAAAAGAGCTATAATATGCCGCACTTGCCCGGAAAGGGTTTTCGGGCCGTATGCGAAAGAAAGGTTGGATATGGCAGACAAGGCAATGGAACCGGTCGCGGCACCAGCCGCGGACGACGGAATGGAGGCGTTCGAGCGGATGCTTGAACGCGTGAGGGCGGCGCAAAGGGCGTATTCCACGTACTCCCAGGAGCAGGTGGACGCGATCTTCAAGGCGGCCGCGCTGGCCGCGAACAGGCTGCGCATCCCGCTCGCCAAGATGGCGGTCGAGGAGACCGGCATGGGCATAGTGGAAGACAAGATCATCAAGAACCACTACGCGGCCGAGTACATCTACAACACGTACAAGG
>CAMNLN010000422.1 GCA_946543025.1 uncultured Verrucomicrobiota bacterium | reverse complement strand
AACCAAAAAGCCAAGCGTCAGCTACCGGGTGCACGTTCCACTTGACGAACCGGGCAAGACGGCAGTTGCCGACAAGCACATGGCGGAGGCGCGCGTAGGCGACATCCGCAAGGTGGCAGACTGTCGCGACGGGCGTGGGCGAAGCGTCCTGCAGACGGAAGCGAGGAAAGAACCTCGTCACGTGCAGCGGGATGTCCGGCGAGATCGAGGCAAGGAAGGACGCGATCGCGTCGATGTCCGTCTCCTTGTCGTTGCGCCCCGGCACCACGAGCGTCGTCACCTCCACGTGGCAACCCGCCGCGTGAAGCATCTCGATCGTACGGCACGTCGTCCGATAGTCGCCGCCCACCCAGTCGTAGAACTCTTGAGACGGTCCTTTCAGATCGATGTTGGCGGCGTCAATGAGCGGTGCCAACTCCTCCACCACGGCCGCCTCCGCCATACCGTTGGAAACGAGGACGTTGCAAAGCCCGCATTTGCGCACCTCCTTCGCACAATCGCGCACGAATTCCCAGCCGACAAGCGGCTCGTTGTACGTGTAGGCGAGCCCCAGGTTCCCGCGCTCGCGCGCAAGGCGTTGCGCCAGACCGGCCAGCTCGGACGGCGTCATGAGCTCCGTCGCCACCTCGTCGCCGCCATGCTGCGAAATGCCATCGTTTTGGCAGAACGGACAATGCAGATTGCACCCGTAGCTGCCGATGGAGAGGATGGGCCTCCCCGGATGGAAGAATGCCAGCGGCTTCTTCTCGATTGGATCAAGCGCCAGCGACGTGATCCGCCCGTAGTTTTCGCAGACGACGCGCCCGTCTTCCGCACGCCGCGCACGGCATGCCCCGAACTCGCCGTCCGTAAGGCGACAATGGCGCGGGCATGTCTCGCAAACGACCTTACTCATGGAACACGTCCGCCTGGAAGGTCTCGAACATGGCCCCTTCTCGCCACGCCTCGGGCGGCAGTCCAGCCTTCTGCGAAAGGTACGAGAGCGTGGTGGCGAGATCCCAGCCCTGCTCGGGCGCGACCTGCGGCAGGAACACGGCGAAGCGCCCGTTCTTCTCGAGTGTCATGCCGTCACGCCCCAACACGATCTCGCGCCACGAGGCGACGGGCTTCGGCGGCATGAGCGCAGAAACCTCCACGCGCAGACCAGCCAGCTCGCCCGGCGCGACGGGACTGAAGCGCGGGTCGTGGAGCGCGGAATCGGCCGCGCGCGCCGTCACCGCCTCCACAAGCGGACGGACGGGCAGTATCTCGCCGATGCAGCCGCGTAGCGCGCCGGTGGAGCGGTCGTTGAGCGTGACGAACGCGCCCATCCGCCTCTTCGTCGCCGCAGGCGCAGACCCGGCGAAATGGGTGGCGGGGAGCGGTTTGCCCGTACGGACCGCATGTTCGACGGCCTCGCGCGCGATCTGCAAGAGGAACGCGCGATCTTCCGCGCCGAGCGCCCCGGCAGTCGGCTTCGGCCAGTCCGCGTGCCCCGCCATCGCCGCGTAGCAGACGAACCGCGAATAGTCACCTTCCGGGTCGCCCGAAGTCATGTAGCGCAGGCGCGCGAGCTTGCAGCCGGCGGGAAAGGCGCGCAGGGCCAGTTCGATCGGGACGCGTCCGCAGATGGTCGCGCCCGTCCGCTCGACAACGGCGCAAAACCCGTCCGCGTCGCCGGCGACGATCCGCGCGCAAGCCTCGCTGTCCACCTCCGCAACGCGCCGGCGCACATCCGAGCCGCCCTTCGTGCCGTACGGCACGTAGGAAAAATCTGAACCATAATGCGTGAAGTCGGATGAGACGACAAGTAGCGTCTCGGCGTCCATCAGCGACGCGAGCGCACGGACGCACATCCCGCGCTGGTCGGGATCGAACGAGCCGGCGATCAGAGGCACGACGGAAAACGGTTTCTTCAGCGCAAGTTGCAGAAGCGGATACTCAATCTGGGCCGAATGCTCGCCCGCATGGACGCGGTCGTTGCGGATCACCGGCGCGAGCAAGGCGAGCCGGTCCAGCCAGTCGCGGTCGACAGGGATCGACCCGAGCGGCGTCTCGACGGCCTCCGCCTCCGGGGCGACGAGCCGGTTCTCGATCCAGACGCGATGGCTTGGCGCGAGCACGACCACGCGCCGGAAACCGCCGCCGCGCACGGCGCGGACGGCCCGCCAGGCCGTCTCGCCCGAATAGGACCATCCCGCGTGAGGCAGGACAATCACGTTGGCGTGCGCAGGTGCCGCCGCCTCGTCTTGCACCTGCGCTTTTTCCCACGCTTCCGCCATCGCGCGGATCTCGCGTTCCGTGCCGGGATACCACGCTCCTGCCAATGTGCTTTTTAACATCTTCATGCCGTCGTTCTCCTTCCGCCCGCATTATACCATTTCCGCCCTTCGCCGTCGTTTGATATAATGGCCAACATGAAAAAGATTTCCCTTGCCGTCCTCGCGACGGCGTATGCGCTTGCGGCGGATGCCGTAGCCCTTCCGGACGAGACATGCGACGTGGCCGTAATCGGCGGCGGCGCGGCCGGCATCGCGGCGGCCACGCAGAGCGGACGCGCCGGCGCGCGCACCGTCCTCGTCGAACAAGGCCACCAGGTGGGCGGCAACATGACGAGTGGCGGCGTCAATTTTCCCGGCCTCTTTCACGCCTGGGGACGGCAGGTGATCGACGGCGTCGGCTGGGAGATCGTCACGAACTGCGTAGCGCTCGACGGACGCACGCTGCCGGACTTCTCGAAGCCGACGGGGCGTCAGCACTGGCGGCACCAGGTCACGATCAACATTCCGCTGTACGTGGCGCTCGCGGAGGAGGCTCTGACGACCGCCGGCGTGACGATCCACTATCACGCCGCGCCCGTGCGCATCGCGCGCGCGGAGGAGCTATGGAAGATCGACATCG
>CAMNLN010000421.1 GCA_946543025.1 uncultured Verrucomicrobiota bacterium | reverse complement strand
GGCGGACGCCTTCTTCATCTTTTCTGTTTCCGCAGACAAGCTGATTGGGCGAGGGATTCGCAGTAAATTAACGGCAATTGCGCCACCGGAGGGGAATTGATAAGTTATGTGTACAATGAAAAATCTCTTGTTTCTTTTGCTGTGCGCCGGCGTATTGTCGTGTGCGGTTGCCGGCAGTTCTGAGCCGTCCGTCCTGGGCGAGGCGGACGTGGTGGTGGTTGGCGGCACGCTGGACGGCGTGCGCGCCGCGATCGCGGCGAAAGAGGCCGGCGCGTCCGTGTTCCTCGTCGCGCCGCGCGCCTATCTGGGCGAGGACCGAGCCGGTACGTTTCGGCTGAAGCGGTTGCCGTCCGATGATCCAAACGATCCGATCATCCGGGAAATCTTCAATCCCAGGTACGCGCCGCCGATCGCGTTGAAAGCCGTCCTTTCGACGAACGCCGCCGATGCCGCCCGCATCGTGCTGACGGCCGACCTCGGTTCCGTGCAACCGATTTCCGGGGTGTGCGCGAGCGTGCCCGTCCACGTGCGCCAGGACGCCGCGTTTAGGCAGAACGCGCCCGACCTCTACGCCACGGAGCGCGTCGTGATCGAGACGTCGGACGACGGAAAAACATGGTGTCCCTTCGCCGACCTCACGCGCGCCGACAACGCCTACGGCCAGCGTCCGGCACAGTCTCCCTTCGAACGCCGCACGGATACGGCTTGCCGCTACGTGCGCGCCACGCAATATCAGGAAAAGGACTACCCGCGTCAGGAACCTGGCGTCCTGCGAGTCTTTGCGCCGGTCGCCAAGGAGTTGCGTGGCGCGGCCGCGCCGTTTCTCTTCAAGCGCGGACTGGACAAGTGCCTGCTCGCGGCGGACGTGCCGTTCCGGACGGGCTTCCCCGCGACGGACGTCCTGCGCGACGCGGAAGGGCGATTCGCGGGCGTGATGGTGGCTTCGCGCAACGGGTTCCAGTCCGTCCGCGCGAAGGTGCTGATCGACGCGACCATGCGCGGTCGCCTCGCTGAACGGGCGGGCGGCGCGCGACGGGCGTTCCCGTCAGGGGACAGGCCCTGCACGTTCACGACGATCGACCGCAAGGGGAAGATGCACGTGCATGAATTGACGTTGCCGTTTGCAGACGGTTCCGCCCTCTCGTTCCTTGCGGCCGAGCAGATTGCGCGCGACCGCACGTGGACGCCCGACCAGGCCGATTCGGCGGACCGGATCTCATGCACGATGCCGGATAAGTTCACCACGCTGCCTGACGGTGTCTTTGTCGTCGGCCCTTGTGCCACGCCGGGAACGTCTGCGTACGAGGTGGGCCGTGCGGCCGCGGCAGAGGCGAAGCGGCGAGAGGGGCGCGCTCCTGCGCGTCCTTCTCCGGCGCTTCCCGTGCTGGCGACCTACGACGTGGTCGTGGCGGGCGGCGGTACGGGCGGCGCGCCGGCGGGGATCGCCGCCGCGCGGCAGGGCGCGAAGACGCTTGTGCTCGAGTTCCTCGACCGCCTGGGCGGGCAGACGACGGAGGGCGGCATCACGGGGTACTACTTCGGGAACCGCGTGGGTTTCACGAAGGAGATCGACGCGGGACGCAACGCGACGGGCAAGGTGCCGTACACGGCGAAGGGCGAATGGTTCCGTCGCGCGCTCCGCGAGGCGGGCGGCGACGTGTGGTTCGGCTCGTTCGCCGCAGGCGTCGAGACGAAGGACGGGCGCGTGACGGCCGTCATCGCGGTACTGCCGGACGGCACGTGCGGGCGCGTTCTGTGCAAGACGGCCATCGACGCGACAGGCAACGCCGACCTCGCCGCGTCGGCAGGCTGCGAGACGGAGTTCATCACCGCCGACGAGCTTTCCGTGCAGGGCGTAGGGCAGGCGCCGCAGTCGAAGACGGGTGGCGGGCGCAACTCGGACATCGGCTTCCTGAACGACGCGGACGCGGAGGACCTGTGGTTCTTCGGCTTGCGGTCGCGCCTCAGCCTGCCGGACGACACGTGGGACCAGGCGCAGATCCCCGGCTCGCGCGAACGGCGGCGGCTCGTGGGCGCGTTCTACGTCACGCCGTCCGACGTGATGCTGGAGCGCACGTATCCCGACACGATCTGCCGCACCTACTCGAACTTCGACACGCACGGCCAGACGCGCTCGGCGCAGTTCTTCATCGAGGATCCGCCGCACGTGCCGATGTACGTGAACCTGCCGTATCGCGCGCTGTTGCCGAAGAAGCTCGACGGGCTGCTCGTGACGGGGCTCGGCATGAGCGCGCACCGCGACGCGATGCCGATCCTGCGCATGGAGCCGGACGTGCAGAACCAGGGCTACGCGGCGGGCGTCGCGTCGGCCATGGCGGTGGCCGAGGGCGTGCCGGTGCGCGCGATCCGCGTGAAGGCGCTCCAGCACCATCTCGCCGAGAAGGGGATCATCCCGTTCGAGACGCTCGAGACGGGCGACAACTTCCCGCCGAAGGACGCCGACTTCGACCGTGCCGTCCGCACACTCCCGAACGACTACGACGGCCTCGCCGTCCTCATGAGCGACCCCGCGCGCGCGATCCCGCGCCTGAAGAAGGCGTGGCGTGAGGCCGATGCGGCGGACGCGAAGCTCGCGTACGCGCACGTGCTGGGCATGATGGGCGACCGCACGGGAGAGGAGACGCTGCTCGCGAAGTTCAAGGCGACGCCATGGGACAAGGGCTGGAACTATCGGGGCATGAGCCAGTTCATGCGGAGCGTGAGCTGGACGGACAGCTACGCGATCGCTCTCGGGCGCGCGCGTTCGTTAGCCGCGCGCGAGGCGCTCGACGCGAAGGCGACGGATCTGACGGCCGACATGCACTACTCCCATTTTCGCGCGCTCGCGCTCGCCTACGAGGGGATCGGCGATCCGGCGGGCGTCC
>CAMNLN010000420.1 GCA_946543025.1 uncultured Verrucomicrobiota bacterium | reverse complement strand
ATCGCGCCCTCCTTCGTGTACATCAGCATGTCCATGATGAACGGCAGGTAGACGATCAGCATCGCCACGCCAAGGGCGGACTTGACGGGCATCGAGAGGAAGAACACGTTCAGCTGAGGCGCGGTGCGGTTCACGAGGCCGAGGCCGAGCGTCGCAAGGAACATGATGATGATGACGGGCGCGGAGATCACGACCGTCGCGCGCAACATCCCGTCCAGCGAGTCGAGCATCTGCACAGGCGCATCCTTCACGAACGAGACGCCCTTGGCGAAGACGGGCCAGATGGTGTAGCTCGAGTAGATCGCGCCGAGAAAGATGAGGATCGCGCCGCCCACGAAGAAGACGGTGGAGACGATCTGCGTGAAGAAGATGCCGGTGGTGGAGACCTGCGCGCCGGAAAGCGGCGAATAGACCTCGCCCATCGTCGCACCACGCTGGTTGTCGATGAAGTTGCCCACGTTCTCCGCGATCCAGAACGGAATCGCCGCGAAAAAGCCAATCAGAAAGCCAATCAACGCCTCCTTGAACGCGACCACGCCGAACATCCACACGTTCGGCTCCCCCGGCGGCATGCCGTCCTTGACAAACGGAATCGCAAGGCAGGCGAACGCAAACACGGCCGCCCTTCTCGCCACGCCGGGAATCATCGAGTCCGTAAGCGCCGGGCACACGGCGAACGCCCCGGCGATCCTCGCCATCGCAAGGACCGCGGCCAAAATCCATCTGTGGAACTCAAGATACGGCATTTCACTTGCCCAGCAGCGGGAAATGGGCGAAGATGTCTTGCGTGTAGAGGAGGAGCTCAGACCCCATCCACGACGCGCAGGCGAGGAGCGTGAGCGAGATCGCGATGAGCTTCACCGCAAAGCCGAGAGTCTGCTCCTGTATCTGCGTAAGCGCCTGCAGCAGCGAGACGATGATGCCGATCACCGTGGCGACGATGATCGGGATCAGCGAAAGGCGCAGGACGAGAATGAGGCAGGTCTGCGCATAGTCGAGAATCTGCGCCTGGCTCATATCACGTACCCCCGGATGAGGCCTTGGATGAGGAGCGTCCAGCCGTTCACCATCACGAAAAGAAGAAGCTTGAACGGCAGGGAGATCGTCACCGGCGAGACCATCATCATGCCCATCGCGAGAAGGATGTTCGACACAATGATGTCGATCGCGATGAACGGCAGATAGACAAGGAACCCGATCTGGAACGCCTTCGTCAGTTCCGAGACGCAAAAGGCCGGCAGCAAGACGTAGAAGCTCTCAGGGTCGACCTTTGCCGGCTCGTTGTCCTTGCCCCACAGCTGCTCGGCGGTGTTCACGAAGAACGCCCGCTCGCGCGGCGTCGTATGCTTGGCGAGAAAGGCCCGGAACGGTTCGGCCGCCTTAGCGATCGCATCCGTCTCGAAAAAGACGTTGGGTTGCTTGGCCGAAGGCGCATTTGGCAACGGAACCGCCGGACTTGGGTTTTGATGGGCTGCCGCCTGACTCGCCGAGCCGACGGCCTGGTTGCTGTTCGTCGTTGCCGGAATGAGCGGACCGATCGTCCAGTTCGCGACTTGTCCGGCGGTCGGGTCTTTCCCTGAGGTCTTGGCGATTTCCGTCTTGGCGATGTTCCACGACTCACCCATCAGCGGCGCCATGATGTAGAACGTGAGAATCATCGCAAGGGCGTTGATCACCATGTTCGGCGGGATGGACTGGATGCCGAGCGCGTTGCGGATGAGCGACATGACGACGACGATCTTCAGGTAGCTCGTTGCGACCATCGCCACGAACGGCAACAGCGAAAGCCCCACGAAAAGGACGATCAATGAAAACGGGTCTGTCTGGAACATAGATCGGACAACTCCTTTCTCAATGCCTTCTTGGCGCGGTAGAGACGGACCTTGACGAGCGTTTCGGTGACGCCGAGGAGCCCGGCGACCTCGCGGACGCTCCGCTCGCCGACCTGATAGAGCGTGTATGCCTCGCGCAGGGCATCGGGCAGGGTGGCAAGCGCGGAGGCGATGCGCGCACGCAGGTAGGCGGCGTCAGAGGCGACCGGCGCCTGACGGCCGTCGGTCGTGCGCGTATCGAGAGATTCCGGACATTCGACGACAGCCAGCCGACCGTCGTCGCGAACCTTGTTCGCCCGCAGGTTGCGGGCCGTGGTGAAGGCGAGCGCGCACAGGTCGTCGTCCGGCCGCGCACCGCGCGCCATGATCCGCGCGAACGCGTCGTGCAGGAGATCGCGCGCCGTCGCCTCGTCGGTGCCGGTCGCGACCAGATAGCCGACGATCCTCGGACCGACCTCGCGATATGCCGCCTCCACCGTCATCAGGACACGGCCTCCTTCAGCTTGCTGATAGTGTCGTCGTAGACGGGCTTTTCGTCAAGGCCTTGCCGAAGGAAGGCGTTGATCGCGCCGTTCTTGGCGATCGCCTCGTCCGTCTCGGGATCGGCACCCTTCTTGTACTCGCCGATCTTGAGCAGCAGCTCCACCTCGGCATACTTGGCGAGGAGGTTGCGGAGCTTGGCGGCGGCGGCCTTGTGGTCCTTCGGAATGATGGCCGACTGGCAGCGCGAGACGGACGAAAGGATGTCGATGGCGGGGTAGTGGTTCATCTGCGCGAGCTTGCGCGAAAGAATGATGTGGCCGTCGAGGATCGAGCGCGTCTCGTCGGCGATCGGCTCCGTCATGTCGTCGCCCTCCACGAGCACGGTGTAGAGTGCGGTGATGGAGCCTTTCGACGAGTTGCCGGCGCGCTCCATGAGCTTGGGGAGCTCGGAGAAGACGCTTGGCGGGAAGCCGCGGCGCGTGGGCGGCTCGCCGGCGGCAAGGCCGATCTCGCGCTGCGCGCGGCCGAAGCGCGTGACGCTGTCCATCATGAGCAGCACCTTCATGCCCTTGTCGCGGAA
>CAMNLN010000419.1 GCA_946543025.1 uncultured Verrucomicrobiota bacterium | reverse complement strand
GCCTGGAAGTAGACGAACGTGTTGCCCGGCACCTCGAAGTACGCGCTGCCGTCCGCCTCCACCGGCACCGTGCCGAGGATGCGCTTGTTCTCGAACGAGTGCCAGTTCATCGCGGCCGCCTCCTCGCCGTGCCCTTGCCAGCCGCGCGGTCCCGTCCAACTTCTCTTCGGCGGCGATTCGATCACGCGCAGCGCCTTCACCGTCCCCGGCTTGACGCCCTGCATGTGCGTGCCGACATACACGTTCTGCAGGTAGAACCGCCCGGGCGCGTCCGGCGCGTCGAAGTTCCGCTGCCGGCTTTGCACGACCGGCTTCTTCGTCGGACGCAGGATAACGGGCGACCAGATGCCGGGCGCGTCCGCGAGAAGTTCCGTCTCGTTTCCGTCAAGATCGAGGTAGACGAGCGAGGTCTCGCCGTTCGCGTGGCCAGTCATGCGCACGGCGAGGAAACGCGTCTCGTCGATCGGGAATGGGTCGGCATACTTGCACGCGAGAAAACGCGTCGAGTCGAAGTCCTCCTCGCCGCCCGCATGGATTCGGTCGCGGAAGGACGCCGGCCACGTGCGCAGCACGGGTTCCTTTCCGTCCACACCGAGCGAGCGGTCGATGAGGCCCAACGCGCCCCACGGGCGGTCGTGGCAGCTTCCAAGGATGGCGATCGCCTTGGAGGAATCCCCGCCCACGGCGCGCGCGTTGATCACGCCGCCCGGGCTCGTGGTGTTGTTGCCCCACCAGATCGCGTGACGCGTGCCGTCGGGGTTGCACGTCCAGAGCCCCTGCGCGTCGCCGAAGTCGCGATCCACATACTCCCAGCGGTCGTAGAGGACGCGCCCGTCGGGCAGGATGGACGAATGTCCCTCGAAGAGCGTCGAGACGCCGATCTGGTGGACGTTCGCGCCGTCCGCCTCCATGCGGTAGAGATTGCACATGATATGGCGGTTGCACATGCAGTACTTCGGATCGCGCGTGGAAGAAAAAACGATGTCGCCGTCTGGCAGGAACGCGGGGTCGATGTCGCTCACGCCTTTCGCGCGCGTAAGCTGCCTCAGGCCCGTGCCGTCCGCGTTCACCACGTAGACGTGGTAGTCGTCCGTACGGCCGTCACGCATGGAGAAGACGATGCGCCGCCCGTCCCAGTCGACCTCCGGGTCGCGGATGGTGCGCCCTTCTTTCTCCGGCACGATCACGCGCGTCGCACCCGTCGCGGGGTTCCACGCCTTGAGCGCGCCCTGCGTCCTGTAGCTCCGCTCGTTGATCTCGCCGCACTGGAAGATGGTGGCCGTGTTGTGGTGGTCCGCCCGGAACGCGGCATGCGTCACGTACACCACCTCCGGCACGGACTTGAGCGCAGTTTTCGCAATGGCCTTCGCGGCGGGCCTCTCCGTCTTGCCAAGATAGAACGACACCGCCTCCGCGCACTCCGCCGCCGTCTCGGCGTACGGGTAGCCCGTGCCGGGGATGCCCCAGGCGATTGGCCCCGGACGCTTCCCCGTCAGGACGATGCGTCCGCCCGGCGCGATCTTCTGCGCCTCGCCGATGAGATTCTTCATCGCCTTGCCGTCCGCGCACCCGGAGATGTCCACCGTCGCCACGCGGTTCGAACCCTCGCCGTATACGGCGATGGGAGACGGACGCGGACGCGCCGCGAAGTCCGCCGCCCCGCGCACACCCTCGCAAACCACGTCGTCCACGGTTACGTGTCCCCAACCGCAGGTTGCGCCATCCACCACGCGGAAGTAGACGTCCTTCCCTACCGCCTGCGGCACCTTCCACGTCACGACGCGCATCTGCTCGCCGTTCTCGCCGATGGCCGAGACGACCGCCTTGCCCGTCGCGCGATCCACGAGCTCGAAGCTCGCGTGTTGTCCGCCGCCGATCTTGAACGTCACAACAGGCCCCGTCAACCTGATCGTCGGCGACTCGATCTCGCCCATCTGTCCGTCGTTCGGACGGTTGTCTGCGTTCTCAAGCGTCGAGACGAAATACGTGCCGCCCTTCGTGTAGGGCTTGCCCGTGTTGTGTTCCTTCTCGAGATCGGTCACGGGACGCGCGAACGCGCCCTTCGTTATCTGCCATCCCTGCAAGTCTCCCGTCTCGAAGTCGTAGACAATCCGTTCCGCCGTAGCGGCCATCGCCGCGACGAACACATAACAAGCAATCCACTTTCTTTTCATGAGCACCTCTCGTTTCCATGTACTAGACGGACGAAATCTATCGGAACATGCGCAGGACACAGGCGTGGGCGCATGGCAAGCGGACAGGCAACGCCATCTCGCCTGACGTCACCTTCGCCTCCACGCGACGCCAGGCACCGTTCGGCCCGAGGACTTCCACGGTTCTTGGCGCGTATGGCGCCCTCAGCCTGACGGTCTCCATCTCGTCAAAGCCCGTGTTGAACACGGCGAGCAGCGTCATGCCGTCGGAAGAGAGCCTTTCGAGCGCGGTAGCGTCCTGATCGTTCAGAACCGCCCAGCCGTTCCAGCCGAGCTTCGACAACGCCATCAGGAACCATTCCTTGCGCATGTCGGTGAGCGACGGCTGCCAACCGAAGCCCTTTGCGAAAAAAGCCGTCGTCAACACGCGTCCGCCCAGCGCGTTTGTGGCGAGAACCATGCCAGGCGATACCAAGTCCATCTCCGGCGCGCCGTCAAACGCGCGGTAGCAAAGGTGCGTAACCGTCTCCGCGCCCGGTGACACCGCCGAAAGGAGAGGCGTTTCGTCTTTCCGGCTGAACGCGTACGTGACGCCGCGCGCGACGTCGCGTTCGAGGTTGTACCGCGGCCGGACGCATTCGGCCTTCACGCCCGTCAGATGCTGGAGTCCGCGCCGGGTGAGCGCAATCGCCGCCGCGCCGTCGACAAGCACGCGGTGGCGGAAGATTTCGTCAAGTTCCTCGTC
>CAMNLN010000418.1 GCA_946543025.1 uncultured Verrucomicrobiota bacterium | reverse complement strand
GCTCTGGACGGGCGTGAATGCCGACCGCGCGGCGATGCTGCGCTCGCTCCGCGCGCCGGCGTCGCCCACGCCGCGCAAGCAGTGGATCGCGATCCTCGACTACGGCTCGCAGTACACGCAGCTCATCGCGCGGCGCATCCGCGAGCAGGAGGTGTACTCCGAAATCATCCGCTGCGATACGACCGCGGCGGAGCTTGCGGCGGATCCGCCGGCCGGCATCATCCTTTCCGGCGGGCCGAACAGCGTGTTCGAGGATGGCGCGCCCACGTGCGATCCCGCGCTCTTCGAGATGGGAATTCCGGTTCTCGGCATCTGCTACGGCATGCAGCTCATGAGCCACAAGCTCGGCGGGCGCGTGGTGCCGGGCATCGAGCGCGAGTACGGCAAGATGCCGATCGAAGTGTTGCCCGGCAACCCGCTCTTCGCGGGCATTCCCGGCACGATCACGGTGTGGATGAGCCACGGCGACCGCGTGGAGGCGATCCCCGCCTCCTTCGAGCGCGGAGCCGTCTCGGCCACGTGCCCGTTCGCCGCGATGTTCGACAACACCCGGCGCTTCTACGCGCTCCAGTTCCACCCCGAGGTGGTGCACACGCAGTACGGCACGGACATCCTGAAGAACTTCGTGTTCGGCATCTGCGGCTGCAGCAAGGACTGGAAGCTCACCACGTGGGTGGAGGACACCGTCGCGCGGATGCGCGAGCAGATCGGGAACGACGAGGTGGTGCTGGGGCTTTCCGGCGGCGTGGACTCGTCCGTGGTGGCCGTCCTCCTCAACAAGGCCATCGGCAAGCGGCTCCACTGCATCTTCGTGGACAACGGTCTCCTCAGGTGGCGCGAGGCGGAACAGGTGGAGGAGATGTTCAAGAAGAACCTCGGCCTCGACCTCACCGTGGTGCGGGCGGCGGACCGGTTCTACCTGGCCTTGAAGGGCGTGGACGAGCCGGAAGCCAAGCGCAAGATCATCGGCAAGCTCTTCATCGACGTCTTCGCCGAGGAGGCGCGCCGCTTCAAGGACTGCCGCTACCTGGGGCAGGGGACCATCTATCCAGACGTGATCGAGAGCCGCAGCCCGCGCAAGGGACCGTCCCACACGATCAAGAGCCACCACAACGTGGGCGGCCTGCCGCCCGACCTGAAGTTCGAGCTGGTGGAGCCGCTGAAAGAGCTGTTCAAGGACGAGGTGCGCGCCGTCGGCCGTGTGCTGGGCATGGCGGACGAGCTCCTGGACCGCCAGCCGTTCCCCGGCCCCGGACTTGGTGTGCGCATCCTCGGCGAGGTGACGAAGGAGAAGGTGGAGCTCCTCCAGCAGGCGGACGTGCGCGTGCAGGAGGAGATCCGCAAGCTGCCGGACTACAAGACCATCTGGCAGACCTTCGCCGTGCTGCTGCCGGTGCGCAGCGTGGGCGTGATGGGCGACCAGCGCACGTACGAGTACACGTGCGCGATCCGCAGCGTGAACTCCATCGACGCGATGACGGCGGACTGGACGCGCATTCCGTACGACACGCTCGCGCGGATGTCCAACCGGATCATCAACGAGGTCCGCGGCATCAACCGCGTGGTCTACGACATTTCCTCCAAGCCCCCCGCCACGATCGAATGGGAGTAAAAGCCATGGCGATGCCGCAGAGAGACAATGCGATCGAGGAGATCAAGCGGTTGGACGCGCTGCTCGAATACGCCGTCATGCACGGCGAAAAGGAAGAAGCCGAACGCCTGAGAGAGGCGTTGAAGAGGATTACCGAGTCGTTCTAGACGAACTGGCACGTTTCATAAACGTGACAGCTGGCATGTCGGTTATTCGGGTTTCTCGCCCGCGCGAACGCGCCGTGTGGCGGAGTTCCTCGTTCTTTTTGTTGCCGAGCGTGTAACCGTTTTCGGTTTCAGGTGTAGACAGGGCAGAAAGGAACACGAGCCCTGAAAATCAGTGACATGATGCGACTTTGTACCGCTCGGGGACCTGAATGTATGGTATAATTCATCAATTCAAAAGGAGTCAAAGGCATGGCACTACCTGACATCAGCCTTGCGCAGTTCAACAGGATCGCATCCGGGGAATGCAACGCCGGCCTCGTCGATCTCAAGACGGACGACAAGGGGAACCTCACGGGCGAACTCGCGAAGGTCAACAACCACGTCCACAGGACGTCGAAGAACTTTCCCCCGAGCGCGTACTCCAGGTGAAGGAGGCGTTTCTGAACGCCCTTCGCGAGGGTGGCGTCAAGCCGGACAAGCTTGCCGAAATCCGCGATAAGCTCGGCCTTCCCGAGGACCTCTCGTCGTCGCTGAACATGGACGCCCGCCACGCGATGCTGGAGCGCCGCTTCACGCCGCTCACGCGCCAGCAAGTGCGGAACATCCTGGACAAGTATGCGAACCAGGGGCGCGGCTTCACGCAGGCGAGCCACATGGCGGTGTCGCTTGCGGACGCGGAGGCCGCGAACGCGACGAGGAAGATGTCCAAGGCGGACGTCCAGACGCGCAAGGCCGTGAACGTCGCGACCCTGAGCGCGGCGAAGGGACGCACCATGCGCCAGCAGATCTGCGCATATGCGAACAGCGCGAAAGATCTCTACTCCGGCACCTACGAGCAGCCGGCGACCTTCGCGAAGGTCGTGATGGGCACGCTCTTCAACGGCGCGGCGAGATGTTCGACAAGAACTTCTCGGCGACCGACAAGGCGAAGATGCTCCTTGACGCGACGGGTGTCGCCACGGGCGAGCTCAACGTCAGCAAGGCGGATCTTGCGAAGACGCTGCTGCCCAGCTTCCTGTACAGCGGCCCCAGCGCCGACGAGATCGTGCTGAATGCCATCGTCGAGGACACCAAGAACATGGGGGACAAGGATAAATCCTACCAGATCGATATTGGAATTTGAGTGGCTAGTGGCTAGTGTGCTAGTGG
>CAMNLN010000417.1 GCA_946543025.1 uncultured Verrucomicrobiota bacterium | reverse complement strand
GACGCCGTGGCCGTGTACACCGTGAACGGCGTGGAATACGCGCTCGCCGCCGCGCAGGGGAAGGTGGTCCGCGTGAACGTCTCGACGAAGGCCGTGGCGACGCTCGTGGACGACGCGACGCATCTGGGTGCGGCGGTGAGGTCGGTGAAGATGAGCCATACGGACTATTTCCGTCCGCGTCTCTACATGCTGCTCGCGACGGGCGACATCGCGGTTTACTACCTGGACGAGACTGTCACCACGGCCACGTGGTCGAAGAATCTCTCCAACGGCGAACTGCTGGCGGCGGTGCGCGCGCCGTATGCGGCAGCCGACGCCATGGTCGAGGCGTTCGAGGTGACGCCGGACGGCGGGTCGGCGTTCCTCGCGTACAAGGCGAACGACGGCGCGACGGCCACGGGACCGTGCTATCTGGCGATGGTGAAGAACTCGCCACCGCGATGGACCTACTACGCCAAGGGCGCGGAGGGGAACCCAAGCACGGAGAGCGCGACGTACAGCTGCATCACGGACGGCAAGTGGGTGTTGAGATGCGACGTGTCCGGAGGAAACCTGACGATCGGCGTCGGGACGCAGAGCGAGGCGTTCTGCGGCAATGCCTGGGACGGCGACTACATGGGCGAATATCTTGACCTCTCCAGCGGAAAAGCCTATGCCCCGGGTGGAGCGACATACAACATTGTGGCGGCAAGGCAGTGGTCGCTTGGGCATGATTCGGAAGGCCGGCAACCGCGCGTGATTGTCCATACCACGTTGCTGAACGACTTTCACGACAGGACGAAGGGCTGGAGCGCCGTGGAGGAAGTCGTGGTCGACTCGGACTATCTCACCTACATCGGATCCTGGACCGGGTTGAACAAGAACATCAAGCGCATCGTAATCAACGCACCCAACGCCACAAGGCTTGATAACTATGCGCTCAACAACAACAACTCTGCACAGTACTATCCGGGCACAAGGTCGGACTTCGGGGATTTCATCCTGTCCAAGGTCGCGACGGTCGGATATCGTGCAGTCGGGTGTTTCGCCTGCACGGGAGTTCTGAACCTTCCGGCCGCAAAGATGCTAAAAGGAGAAGCGTTCCATCAATGCCAGTATCTGCAGGAGGTTCGCCTGGGAACGGCTGCAAACACGCTGGAGTGCATCTCGAATGGCGTGTTTACGGCTAACTCGTTTACGTCCGGCAGCCTCAAGCGCGTGACGCTAGGCGGCGTGGAGGGTTTCATGATCGGTGCAAATGTCTTCGACAGGCAGCCTTTGGAGGAGGTCGCATTCACCGGCGGGCGGCCGACATTCACCTCCGCCACGGCATTTCAGGACAAGGCGGCGCGCACGATGACTTTCGTCGTGCCGCGTGGAAACGCGAACTGGAACGAGATAATCGACGACTCGACGAAAGTAAAAACACGTCTCACGGAGGCTGAGCAGAAATCGTATCGCCTCGCGAACCCGGGGAAGAAGATACCGTTCGGAGTGGTGGACAAATCCGTGTTCCACACGGCCTACGACCAGTACATCGCCTACGCGGGCGGGGAGTGCGCGCTCACGATCGACCACGACACGTTCTTCGACGACACGGTGGTCGTGTCGGGCGACTGGGGCGCGTCCGTGAGCAACAGCTACCCCTACGGCGCCACGGTGACGATCACGGCGCGGCCCGGCACGACGGGCATCTTCAAGAAGTGGTACGGCGACGTGCCGAGGGACGACATGGACGTGCGCACGAACGCGACGCTCACGCTCGTCCTTACCAACGACGTGTACCTGTACGCGCGGTTCGTACATCCGTGGACGCTGGCGTCCGACAAGAAGACCGCCTCCAACGGCAACTTCACGATCAACTGCTCGGTGGTGAACGCCTCGCAGCGGACGTTGAAGGTGGGTAAGAACAACGCATCCTACAGCATCTACGCGAGCGACGACGTGGGACAGGGCATCCTCGACCTCGGCGGTCCCGTGCGGCTGGAAGGAGATGCTGCCGAGTGGAAGTTCGTCGACATGCCGTGGGCCTCCGCAACGTGGACCGCGCCGATGACGGCGAACGTCACGGGCCTCATCACGCCCGGAACGATCACAACGAGCATGTGGGGACAGTTTCTGCACACATACGCGCCGGCTCAGTCCTATCGCCTGATCTTCATCGACGAGCCGGAGATGGGACAGGAAATCGGGGGGTGGACGACGGCTATCCAGTCGCAGGCCACGAAGTTCATCCTGGAGCTTCCCCGCTTGGACAGGCTGACGGGCGACGGAGCCTTGTGGGGCGTCCCGATGACGGAGAGCAAGTTCGACTGGTGGAACCTGGACAACGTCACGCGAATCGACGGAGGATCGTTGGCGGGCTATTCCTCCACCAGCAAGACGGGGGACTGGAACTACTGTGCGCCGGCGTTCGGGACGCTGTCGCTGCCGAGCATGCGCAGCGTCCATCAGTCGAACAACCGCGGCAGCCCCCTTCGGCTGATGTACAACGTGGAGGGCTTCTCGCTGGGCGGCAAGGACAAGAAGACGACAGTGACGAACATCTGCGACGCCGCGTTCCAGAACGACCGTTCCCTGAAGCGGCTGACGCTCCACGCGGCGGCGGACGTCACGGTGGGGGCGCATCCGTTCTCAGACGGCTACACGCCGGTCGAGTTCGTGTTCACGGGCCCGGCGCCGGCCACTGAAACGGCGCTCGCGAACCTGCTCTCCTACGTGACGGCGGCGGAAACGAAGCCGGTGAAGATCTATGCGTCGCTCTATCAGGACGGCTGGGCCACGGCGCCCTACATCGACCATGCGCCGACGGCGGCGGAGCGTGCGGAAGCGCCGGGCGAACGCGTGGCCGGCGTGTACCGCGGCGGCGCGGCTGCGCCGAGCGGCAAGGCGCTCGTCATCTACCGCAAGTCGCGCTTCGACGCGCCAGGAACCGTGATGCTGCTCCGATAGCCAGTCGGACTGG
>CAMNLN010000416.1 GCA_946543025.1 uncultured Verrucomicrobiota bacterium | reverse complement strand
CGCCCAAGGCGCGCTCGGCGCCATGAGGACGTGCGTCGTGAATTCGCCCCTCGTCGTGAAGAGCGGCGCGGCGCTTGACCTCACGATACCGACTCCCAGAGGATACGTGGGGGATCTCACGCTCAAGAACTGCACGATGGAGCCCGGTTCGACGATCATCGGCTCGGCGGCTGGCGCGACGCTGAACCTCGCCGGCACGTTCACCGGCGCGGCATCCTTCCCCTGCTCGAACCTGGTGCTGAAAGCGGGCGCGACGCTCGTGTTGCCCGCGGGCGCGTCGCAGTTCACCTGCGCCGGACGCTTCTCGGTAGCGGACACCTCGGCCGTTCTTGACGTCTCATCGCTCTTCGCGGGCGGGGAGCCGGCGGGGGACGAGGTGACAATCCTCACCGCGGGCGGCGTGGGCGGCATCCCGACGATCCGCGGTGCGACGGACGGCTGGACGCCCGTCAAGACGGGAACCTCGCTGAAGCTCGTCAAGAATGCCGCCGCCCCCACGACGCTCCCGTCGTTCTCGGCCGAGGTCGTGTGCGTGGACGCCACGACGGTGTTCGACATCCCCGCGTCCGTCGGCGCGACGCTCGAGCCGGGCGTCTACACGCTCGCCAGCTGGAACGTGTGCGCCGCGGACTACGGCGCGCCGACGCTGAAGATCGAGGGCTGTCCTTACGAGGTGGATCTGATCTGCGGGAACTACGACGTGAAGCTGCACGTCAAGTCCGCCGCCGAGAGCGCCGCCAAGCCCGTCAGGATCTGGACCGTGGGCGACGAGCGCGTGGAGGGGAACAGCGGTACCTGGCGCATCCCGCTCGCGCAGAAGCTCTCGCTCGACGGCTGGAACGTGCAGATGACCGGCGTGCGCACCGTCTACCCAACGGAACCGTCGGGCGCGACGACGCGCGACGCCTGGAAGCGCCACACGGGCATCAACAACCTGGCCATCAAGACGCTGCCCGACAAGTCGGGCCTCCTTGAGGGCCTTGAGACGTACTGCGCCGCCGCGCAGGAGCCGGACTTCACGATCCTCCAGTTCGGCACGTACGAATACTGGAGCACCAACGTCTTCGACTCCGCGGCGGTCATTTCACACTGGCGCGAGGCGTGCGACCGCATCCTCGCCGCCTTGCCGGACACGGTCCTGGTCGTCACGACGGTGATGACCGATACCTTCGAGTACAACGAAACTTCCTACGCGAGGCAGATTGCCACGCGCACGGCCCTGAACGCGGCGATCCGCGAGCAGGTGGCCTTGGACGAGGCGAACGGTGGATTCCCGGCGGGGCGCGTGGTCCTCGTGGATCTCGACCAGCTGATCACGGTCTCGGCGATCAACTGGAGCAGCAACTGGAAACTGACCGCGGCAGGCAACGCGGCTGTCGCCGACGCCCTGCGCGACAAGCTCATTACGCTCGGCACGGCGGCCGGTAAGAACGGCGCGCCAAAGGTCTACAAGGTGCGCAACTCCCTCGCGCTCGACGGCAAGTTCCTCGCCGTGACCTTCAACAAGCCCGTCGCGGCGCCGCCCGCCTCGGCGACGCTCGCCGCCGCAGGCGGCACGCCGGTTGCGCTCTCGGACGGGACGCTCTCGGACGACGGGCGCACCGTCACCTACGCGCTCGCCGACGAGCTGACGGCGCAGACCAGCTACACGCTCGAGATCGGCGCGGTGGACGACGCCGACGGTGCGACGAGCGCGGGCGAGACGTTCGCGTTCACGCCGCGCGTGTACGGCGCGCTGAACAACGTGCCCGCCGCGTACACGGACGGCTTCGTCAAGCTCGCCGTGCTGGAGCTCGGCGAGAAGCAAAACTTCTCGCAGAACACGGGCCTTGTGCCGTACGCCTGGCGCACCGACCTCCCGAAGAGCGGTGTCACGAAGGCGGGCTACTACGTCGAGCTCGTCCGCAAGGACACGGGCGAGATGCAGACGATGTGGATCGACATGGACTCGCCCGGCCCCTCCTTTGACAGCTTCTCGCTGCCCGTCACGCACGAGCAGCGCAAGCAGCAGGCTGTCACGAAGCTCCACGTGTGGAGCGACTACGGCGGGATCAAGACCGTTCCCGCGAACGACGACGCCGTGACTGGCTTCATCGAGTTCAACCCCATCAACTACAGCGGAACGGCGAAGAACGTGTCCGGTTCCATCGCCGAATACGTGAAGGGCTTCTACGACTGGAACGATTCGCTGACCACGTCCGGCGCGAGCGGACACGGAACCTTCCAGATATTCCGCAAGTTCTCGAACAACGAGGACGGCGTGCTGCCGGCCGAGGCGCTGTTCGTGCTCAATCACTGGGGGACCGCCTCCCCCGACTACGTCGCCATCGGCTTCGGCACCCTCGCCGACAGGAAGATTTTCGGCAACGCGAACCAGTTTGACCGCACCATGACGTACGGAACGGGCGATCTGGCGAACCTTGGCTCGGCTGCCTATTCCCTTATGCGCATCGAGTTTTGGGCGAAGTACACGCCCGCCGCGTCGCGCGCGGACTACACGGACGGCGCGTGGACGGGTGCGACTGACACGTGTTTCACGAACGTCGCCAACTGGTCCGGCGTGACCAGCCTCACTGGCGCGCGACTCTACCTGCCCGCGAACGCGCAGGCCGTCACGTTCTCCTATCCGGCGGCCGACCCCGTGGCGCTCAACCCCACGCTGTACGTGGACGGCTCCTACGCCTTCGCCGGCGTGGGCGCGTTCAACCTCGCGACGCTTGACTTCGGCACGACCGGGCGGATCACCTTCGACCCGGCGAAGACGTCCTTCCGCCTGCTCACCGCGCCGAAGTTCGCCGCCGGCGCGAAGATCGCGCTCGACGCCAAGTACGCCGCCTACACGAAGGGGCGCTTCCTGCTGTTCACGTGGGACAACGGCGCGCTTGAGCCGGGCACCGACCTCGCCGCGCTCTTCGACGCGTCCAGCGCGGCGGGCGCCAGCCCGTCCCTCTACGAGGAGAA
>CAMNLN010000415.1 GCA_946543025.1 uncultured Verrucomicrobiota bacterium | reverse complement strand
GAAGAGGAGCAGCGTGCCCTTCGTGTTGCGGATGGTCAGGACGCCGTTCTCGACCTTGACGGCGATGTGGTCCGCCGGCTCGCCCGCCACCGTCACGGAGAGCTTCGCCTTTGCCTCCTCCTCCGCGAGGCCGTAGAGCGGGCACACGGGAATCCGGCCGCGCGTGGGGGCGGCCGCGTAGTCCACCACGATCGCGTCCACGTCCGCCAGCATGTCGGCCGCCGGATTCTCGAACGTCAGCACGTCCGCGAGGTCCGCCGTGTTCGGCGCCACGTTGCGGAACGCGAGCGTGCCGCCCGCGAACTTGAACGGGCCCGCGAGCGTCGCGCCCGTGCCGGTACCCGCCACCTCGCCGTAGACCGTCGCCGCGTTCTCCGCCGCGCCGTTCGCGAGCGTCGCGCCCGAGGCGAGCGTCACGCCGCCCTGCACGTAGCCGTCCGGGCACACCGTCAGCTGGAGCGTCGCCTCCGAGAAGAGCGTCTGCGGGCCGTCGGCGACCTGATAGGACACCGCATAACCCTTCCCGCTCCACGGCCCGGCGTTGCCCGTGTTGTCCAGTGTGCGGATCTGGAAATGGTGCCAGCCGCGCGCCAGGTTCGCGGAATAGGCCAGCGTGTTCTTGTTCGTGCCGTTCAACCCCGTGTCGATGCCGTCAATCCAGAGCGCACACCGGTCGTCGTACTGCGTGCGGAACGTCCATTCTTTGTCCGCGTTCTCCTCCGTCACGAGGAACCACCCGTCATAGCGGTTCACCGTGTAGGTGTTGAAGTAGTCGGTGTCGGTGTTGCCGTACCACTGGAGCATCTGCAGGTTGTTCGTGATCAAGCAGAAGTCCCAGTCCAGTTCACCCTTGAATGTACTCGCCGAAGCCGTAGCCGACGTGCCCTTGAAATGGCTCCAGCGGACGGTGTTCGCGTTGTCCGGGTCGCCGAAGTCCGCCGCCGGGCGCATCTTCAGGTTCTTCACGCTGAACGGCGTGTAGGTGGTCGAGCCGTCGGTGTTGTAGCTCATCGACGGCGCGCCGCCGAACGTGCCGCCCACGTCCGTCGCGATGTGGCGGAACGTGTGCCAGCCCGCCGCCAGCGTGTTCGTGCCGTACCGCGTCGCGCACTTGGCGCCGCCGACGGAGGAGAGGACCGTCTCGCCGTCGATGGCGAGCAGGATGTAGTCGTCGCAATACCCCTTGAAGTACCATGTGCCCGCCTTCTCCGGCTCCACGTAGAACTGCCCCACCGCGTACGCCGCGCTGTAGTTCCGGTTGCCGAACGGACGGATGGCGGCGGTATACTGCTTGACGAGGAACGACTCGTCGTGCGTGATCGTGCCGCGCGTCGTGCCGCCGATCGCCTTGTTGAAGCGGCTGGTGATGCAGGCGGCCTGGCCGAACTCGTCGCCGCCGTCGCGCGCCGTGAACACCGCGCTGCGGTTCGTCGCGATGTCCACCGTCGCCGTCGCGCCCGCGCCGAGGTCAAGCCCGCCGAGGAGCGAGGCCGCGCCCTCGAGGCCCGCCGTGAAGCCGTCGCCGACGGTCCACTTGCCGCCCGCCGCGCCCTGCACCTCGTTCGTGCCGACGAGCGTCGCCGCGCCGTTGAGCGTCACGTCGCCGTTGCCGACGAGCGCGGTCGTCCACGCGGCCGTCGTGCCGTCCGCCTGGTTGAGCGTCCAGCCCGTGCCGCCGTCCTTGAAGCAGAGCGGGATGAAATGCGGGATCGACCAGTTGGCGGACGCGTTGAACGTGCCGCCGCGGAATACGACGGCGCCGTCCTCGGCGTTGTCCTCGTACTCGTTCGAGACGAAGCCCGCGCCGCCGTAGTTGAACGTGCCGCCGTTCTGGCGGAAGACGCTGACGCTGTGGCCGCCCAGGTGCGCGAAGTTCGTCGCGGCGTTCGCGTGCAGCAGGATCGCCGCCTTGTCCACCGTCACCGTGCCGGCGTTCAGGACGAACTCAGCATGGGGGCTGGCGTAGCTGACGTAGAACAGCGTGCCGGTGTGGTTGATCGTGCCGCCGTCCACCGTCAGCACGGACTTGACGTTGTCGTAGACGTTGGTCCCGGCGTCGCCAATCGCGATCTTGCCCGTGAGCAGCGTGGTGCCCGCGCCGAGCGTCACGTTGCCACCTTTCACGAAGTTGTTGCCCCAGCCGATGTAGAGGTTGCCGACGTCGAGCAGCGAATCGAGGAACGTGGCGTTGACGACGCCGTTGGAGGCGTCCGACACGCCGAAGTTCGCGCAGTTGATGTCCGCGCCGGTGAACGTGCCGTTCTGGCGCAGGCGGATGGATTCGCTCGCGCGCGCGCCTGTCATCGTCCAGCCGTTCGCCAAGGCGCCGCCGGTCGCGACGGCGATTCCGCCCGACACGCGGAAATTGCCGCTGACGGCGCTTCCGTAGGCGATGGTGCCGGCGGTCTGCGCGAGCGAGGCCCCCTCGGCCACCGTGATCGGGCAGTTGAAGGTCGTCGTGCCGTTTGCGAGTCCGTTCTCGAGCGTGTTCGCGCCGGTGTCCGCCGTGATGGGGACGTTCGCCCCGAACGTGTTGCCGTACGTGGAGAGCTTGCCGCCGCGCAGCCGGATGCCGTCGGCGATGTTCCAGTTGGCGGTGCTGCCTTCCGCGCGCAGCGCGCCGCCGTTCGTGACGACAATCTCCTTGAGGTCCACGGACGCGTTCACGATGCCGAAGAACGCGGGGTTCAGCACGGTGAGCGTCTTGTCCGGCCCGTAGATCGACCCGCCGTTGCGGGCGTATCCTGACAGGCCGCCGCGCACGTCGAACCGCTTCGTGCCGCCCATCGTGGCGTCGCCCTCCAGCACCATGTCGCTGAAGGTGTAGTAGGTGTTGTACCTGTCGTTCACGATCGCGCCGCGCCCGTCGGGACCCGCTCCAGCCACGCGCACGAGCTTCTCGCGCGTCACCTTGGAGCGCTCGGCTTCGGAGGCGCTCGACGCGTTGTTGTAGTTCACGTCGAGCGCACCGCCG
>CAMNLN010000414.1 GCA_946543025.1 uncultured Verrucomicrobiota bacterium | reverse complement strand
GGGCCGTGCCGCCCGAGGAGCCGTGCCGCACGACGAGGTTCGTGACGATGCACTGAGTAAGCGCTTTGCGCCGCTCGCTCGGGATGCCAAGATCAGAGGCCTTGTCCGAGAATGCGTCCATCGACGCCCAAGCCCAATTCTCCGTACCGTCCTTGCCCACGAGGTGCAGCGCGTAGGCCACGCGGTCGAAGCTGAAGTCGTCCTTGAAGCGCGTCTTGTCGAGGACGTAGGGCGCACCGTACGTGCCGCAGGAGGAGGTCTTCCCCGACGGCAGAGTGTGCTTGTACACAAGCTCGTAGTCGCCGATCTCGACGATGTTCGCCGCGCTCAACACGCTTGGCAGCGTCTCGTCCGGCACCGTGAACTTCCGGTTCGCGCTCTTGCGCGGCTCCGCCGTTACGCCGTTCGCCGCCGCGACGACGGCAATGTTGTACGTGGCGCCGGCCGTGAGCGGCTCGGCGAACGTGAGGATGGCCTCGCGCGCATCCAACGTCGAACGCGTGACGGACTTGATGCCGACGGCGGGGTAGAGTTCGTATGCCGCCGGATCGAGCAGCGCGTCCGTAACGGCCGATTCGAAGAGGACACACGCGCGCCGACCGCCCGTCTCTGCGATGGTGTAGAGATATTGGGGCAAGGTCTGTGCCGGGCCCTCCTGGACGAACACGTAGAGCTTCACGTCGGTGAACGTGCCCTGGGAAACGGTGTACTTGAAGATCCAGCTCGGCGCATTGCTGCCGCCAAGGTTATTGTCGCCAATGCCGACGGCGACGCCATTCTTCTTGTACGTCAATCCGTGAACCGAAAGGACGAACTGCGGCACGGCGTAGTTGCACACCATGAACGAACCCCAGTTATTGCCGTTGTTGGGGGTGTAATCGATTGTGCTATAGCTGGCAGAGCTGTTGGGGACGCCGAGGTAAGGACCGGAGCCGGGACAGCTTCCGTAGAACTGGACTAATCCCGTCTGGATGTCGTCGCCGGTCTGCACGCCGCCCACGTTGGAACGCACGCTCATGTTGGCGACGCGCGAGGCGAAGTTCCTGGTGGGACTGTCGGGCACGCGGATGTCGGCAAGGTTCTGCGACGGCGCGTCAAAGCTCGTCCACACCCACTTCTCGGCGCCGCCGTCGAGATAGCGCAGGTAGTAGGCCACGCGACGGAACGTCTTGCCGGCAAAGGCTGCGGTGTTGTCCGCCACCATGTGGCTTGAGTAGTTGACCACATCGTGGAAGTTCGTGGCATACTTGTCGATGGTGACGTCCTGGAGCAGGGCGTAGTTCGCCGCCTCGGGGACATGCGAGAGAACGTCCGCCGGCGCGGGATAGTCCGTGACGGACGCCGGCGCCGCGGTCACGGGACGCACCATCACGTACAGGCGGCGGTAGCGCGTGGAGCTGGCGATCGAATTGCCCATGTTCCGCCAGTCCGCCGTGCCCGTGCCCGACGTATTGACGCCGATGCCGCACCAAATCCATCCGGACGAGTAATTGCGGAAATCGTTGACCGCCCAGACGGTCGCATCGCCGTTCATCACGCGCATCGTCGAGTCGGCGTTGCTGCTGCCCCAGGAGATGCGCACCGATCCGCCCGCAAGCCCCGTACCCTGCGTCACGCTGGCGACGCTCGACTCCACGTCCAGGTTCGAGACGGGGGTCGTTTCGGTGGAGAGCGCCAGGGAGGACGGGAAGTCGAGGCTTGTCAAGTCGTTCGTCCAGGCATCGCAGCTCGTCCACACCCAGTTCGTCACGCCTGCGGTCGTGACGAGTTCCATGTAGTAGCCAATGCGGTCGAACGCCTTCGGGTAGTCCACGTGCGCCTCGCGGCGGCTGAACTTGAGTCCCATCGGCGGAACGGTGGGCACGCTTTCGAACATGCCCTCCACGGGAAGGTCGTAGGCGTAGACGAGATCATAACCCGCACGCGCGGCGGCGGAGACGTTCGCCACGACCTCGGGGGGCAGGAGCGTGCCCGAAACCGTCCGCGTGGCAGGCGCGGTCATCGCGTTCCCGCGCGGCGAGGCGTCCTTCACGCCCGTCGCCGTCACGGAGACCGTGCCGCCCGTAACCGAGCCGACGCGCACGATGAGCCGCGACCAGTCGTCCGCGTCGCGGTTCACGCTGCGCACCGTCGCGCCGCTCACGGCGATCGCGGCGGAGAAGTCCTGTTCGGCGGCGACCGGCTTGGAAAATGTCAGCACGATCTCCGTGCCGCCCTGCCGCGTGGCGGCGGAAAGAAACTCGGGAGACGTCGCATCCGCCCCGTCGTCCATCACGTACACCTGCAGACGGCGCTTAGAGTAACTCGCGCCCAGGCCAGTTCCCGTCCAGTCCGGCTCGCCGCCGGACACGTTCGTGCCCACGCCGAGCTGTATGCTGCTATTTTCCCAGCCGTTGAAGCCGAAGAGCGTGCATCTCGCCTTGTAGTCGTGGATCTGCATCGAGCCGTAGTTGGTGGTGTAGCCCTGGCGTTCGTCGTCGAAATCATACGCGCCGTGGTTCGCGTTGGGCAGGCCAAGAGCCCCGTGCTTGTTGTATGAAAAGGGCCAAAACTCGATGTTGCCCTCGTCAACGAGCGAACCGTCGCGGTGGACGATTGTCTCGTTGTTGCTCCAGATGCGGAGGTTCTTCACCTTCTGCTGGAACCACTTGCCCGTACGGTACGTGGGGACGCCGATCGCGCCCGGATCGTCCGTGAAGGCATCGAGCGACACCCACACCCAGTTGTGCGCGCCGTTCGTGGACACCGTCTCCACAAAATACGCCACGCGGCTGAAGCCGCCCTTCGCCACTTGGCGCGACCTGTCGATGTCATAGGGCACGGCCTGGACGCACCACCCGTAATGCGGCATCTCCTTCTGGATGTTAAGGTCGTAGACGAGCCTGTACTTGTTGTACTCGCTGCGCGGCACCAGGTTTTCCGCACCCGTCGTCGCACCCGACACGGGGAGAATCGCGCTCGCCGCAACCATCGCCACGCA
>CAMNLN010000413.1 GCA_946543025.1 uncultured Verrucomicrobiota bacterium | reverse complement strand
CTGCCGCCCGGGCCGAACAACCCGCGCAACAGCGAGGGCGCGTTCATGCCGCTCAGGGACGGGCGCATCATGTACGTTTATAGCCGTTACTACGGCACGAGCGCGAGCGACCACGCGACGGCCGACCTCGCCGCACGTTATTCCTCCGACAAGGGAAAAACATGGTCTGACACGGACGAGACAATCGTCAAGAACCACGGCGGGATGAACGTGATGAGCGTGAGCCTCCTGCGCCTCAAGAGCGGCGAGATCGCGCTCTTCTACCTTCTCAAGAACAGCACGAAGGACTGCCGTCCCCTCATGCGTCGATCCTTCGACGAAGGCAAGACGTGGAGCGAGCCGACATGCTGCATCACGGATGACGTCGGCTACTACGTGCTCAACAACGACCGCGTGATCCAGCTCAAATCGGGGCGGTTGCTCTTCGCCGTCTCGAAGCACGGATTCGACGGCTCGAAGTTCGACAACCTCGGCCGCGTAACGACGTTCAGCTCGGACGACAACGGGAAGACCTGGCAGCGCGGCAAAAGCCTCCTCGAGGTCCACGACGCGAAGGGTACGTTCAAGGCCGCGCAGGAGCCGGGCGTGGTGGAGCTGAAGGACGGCAGCATCCTCCTGTGGATCCGCACGAACGCTGGCTGCCAGTACATGAGCCGGTCGACGGACGGAGGCGTCTCGTGGTCAACGCCCGAACCTTCCGCGCTCGTCGCCCCGCTCTCGCCTGCCACGATCAAGCGCCTTCCTACGGGCGATCTGCTCGCCGTGTGGAACGACCACACGAAACGCCCCGACGAAGCGAAAAAAGGTCCGTCATGGGCGCACGGACGCCGTACGCCGCTCACGACTGCCATCTCGCGCGACGAAGGCCACACGTGGACGCACGTGCGCAACCTTGAAGACGACCCCGCCGGCTGGTACTGCTACATCGCCTTGCAGCCGCTCGACGACGGCACCGCCCTTCTCGGCTACTGCGCCTATTCGGGGCTCGCGCACACGCGCCTCGTGAAGGTGCCCGTCGATTGGTTCTACGGCAAGTGAGGCAATCGGCCTACGGGCGCGAGACGATCGCGTGGATCGCGAGCAGCTTCTTCCAGAGCGCCTTGACATCCTTGAACGCGATCGCGTTCGCGGCGTCCGAAAGTGCCTTTTTCGGATTGACGTGCGTCTCCATGAAGATGCCGTCCACGCCGACCGCCACTGCCGCGCGCGCGAGGACGGGCGCGTACTTGCCGTCGCCGCCCGATCCGGTGCCGAGCCCGCCCGGACGCTGCACGGAGTGCGTCGCGTCGAACACCACCGGATAGCCGAGGTCGCGCATGATCGGCAGCGACCGCATGTCCGCCACCAGGTTCCGATAGCCGAAGCTCGCGCCACGCTCGCAGAGGACGATGCGCCGGTTGCCGGTGGAGACAATCTTCTTCACGACGTTCGCCATGTCCTCGGGCGCCATGAACTGCCCCTTCTTGACGTTCACGACCGCGCCCGTCTCGCCCGCCGCCAGCAGAAGATCCG
Organism: uncultured Verrucomicrobiota bacterium; assembly: GCA_946543025.1. GTDB lineage: Bacteria > Verrucomicrobiota > Kiritimatiellia > RFP12 > UBA1067 > RUG572. Next base: position 1,504 of record CAMNLN010000413.1, on the reverse strand, counting down.
TCTGCCGCGCAAGGAACGCCGGAATCTGGATCACGTCGCAGGCCGCCGCCGCCCGGGCGCACTGCCACGGCTCATGCACGTCCGTGAGCACCGGCACCTCGAACGTCTCGCGGATGTCCGCCAGGATGTCGAGCCCCTCCTCCAGGCCCGGTCCGCGAAAGGAGTCCACGCTCGTGCGGTTCGCCTTGTCGAAGCTCGCCTTGAAGACGTAGTTGACGGACAGCTCGTTTGCAACCTCCACCAGACGCGCCGCGAGGTCGAACGCCATCTTGCGGCTTTCGATCACGCACGGCCCGGCGATGAACGTCAACGATCCGTCGCCGAACGCGACGCCCCGGTCCACGTCAACTTTCCGAACTTTTCTCATTTCCTCTTAATCCTTCACCCTTAATTCTTAATCCTTAATTTTAAAAGCGCTTCCACGCGCACGGCGTCCTCGGGCGTGTCCACGCCCACGCCCTCGTCCTCCGTGCGGATGACGGCGATCTTCGCGCCCATCCAGAGAGCGCGCAGCTGCTCGAGCTTCTCCGTCTTCTCCAGCGCGCACGGCTTCTCGGCGATGTACCGCTTCAGGAACGCGCCGCGGTAGGCGTAGATGCCGAGGTGGCGCACGTAGAGGCCGGACGCGAGGTCTGGCTCGTGGTCGCGGTCGCAGGGGATCGGCAAGCGCGAGAAGTAGAGCGCGCCGTCCTCGCGATCGAGCACGACCTTTACGACGGTCTTCGCGGCGAGGTCCTCCTTGCGGCGGATCGGCGTCACGGCCGTCGCCATGTCCCACTTCGGATCGTCGAGCAGTCGTCCCGCAAGCGCGTCGATCAGCTCGGGTGCGATCAACGGCTCGTCGCCCTGGATGTTCACGAGGATATCGTCGTCCGCGAAGTCGCCCGCCGCGCAGGCGATGCGGTCGGTGCCGGACGGCAGTTCGGAGGGCGTCATCGCGGCCGTGCCGCCGTTCGCCTCCACGGCCGCCTTGATGCGCTCGTCGTCGGTCGCCACGATGACGCGCGTGAGCGTCTTCGCGCGCTTCGCCGCCTCCACGACCCATGTCACGAGCGGCTTGCCGCACAACAACGCCAATGGTTTGCCCGGGAACCGGCTGGAGCCGTATCGGGACGGAATAACGCCAAGTATTTGCATGGCCCTATTCTACCAAAAAACGACCATGCCGTTCAATCGGCAGGATAGTAAGGAAGAAGCGACACGTAGTTCAGACCGAGTTCTTCTCCCTCTAGAGCCTGTTCGTTGCTGAAGGCTATCTCCGTCTCCGGGGCGGTGGCGGTGAAGACGATCTGGCTGAAATTGACGCGGGCGCAGCCGTTGTTGGCCGCGTACCGCCCCTTGACGCGCCTGTCGACATGCGTCCAGGTGAGCGTGTCGTCCACGGCGGCGCCAGCCCCCGCCGAGGCGGAAATGGCGAAGGTGCGCGGCGCCAGGCGTCTCGCCTTGACATCCTTCACGTCGAACGTCGAATAGCGCAGACGGTACTTGCGGCCCGGCACGAGAC
>CAMNLN010000412.1 GCA_946543025.1 uncultured Verrucomicrobiota bacterium | reverse complement strand
CGTCACGAACTCTCCGCATTGCCCGCGCACGAACCCGTGCTTGCCGGCCGGCGCATCGAGCAGATGCGCCACGCTCGACGCGTTCGTCTCGCCGCCGTAGGAGATGACGAACGGGAACCACGCATCCCCTTTCGCCGCACACGCCGCAGCCATCGCCGCAACCGTAATCAGGAACGTTCTCGTTTTCATTTCTTGGACTCCTTCAGAAGCACCCCAATGGCGGCGAACCGCTCGCGCTTCGCCCGCTTGTAGTTGCCGCACCGCGTTGTGAGCACCACCGCGAACCGCCGGCGCTTCAGGTCGAAGAGGACGGTCTGCCCGCTCCAGCCCGAGTGGAAGAGCGCCGTGCCGAACAGCTCCGGCGGCAGGTTTTCGCTTGCGGACTGCCATCCGAACGTGCGTGCGCCCTCGACCTTGTTCGTCGCGGATGGCGCGATGAGCGCCATCTCCGCCTCGCCGAAGAGCCGCGTGCCGTCGTCGCACACGCCTCCGCGCAGGTAGACGCGCATGAGCTTCGCCATGTCCTCCGCCGTCGAGAACAGTCCGGCGTTGAACGTGCCGATGCCGGACGCCCAGAGCGGGCGCGCCACGAAATCAGAGATCACGCCGACACTCTTCGTCCCGCAAGTCTGCGCAAGGCGGCCCGGCTCCACCGACGGCAGCGGCGCGCCGAGCGACGTGTCGCTCATGCCCGCCGGCAGGAAAATCTCCTTGCGGCAGAAGTCGGCCGCGCGGCATCCCATCTTCGCCTCGAACGCCTGTCCGAGCAGGACGTAGTTACGGCATGAGTAGAAGACATGTCCCTGCCTTGGTGCATTCGGCGGCATCGAGAGGATGTTCCGCAACATCGTCCGGGGATCGTCGCTGAAATAGACACGTTTTCCCTTCCCGTCGGCCTCGCCGAAGCCGGACACGTGGTTCGCCAGGTCCCGCAGCGTGATCGTGCGCGCAAGCGGCGCAGAGTAGGCGGGCAGGCAGTTTGTGAACGGCACGTCGAAGTCCGTCACCTTCCCCCGCGCGTGAGCCACGAGGTACGCCGTCACGCCGGCCGCCGTCTTCGTGACGCTCGCCATGTCGATCACCGTTCGCGACGTCATCGGCACGGTATGCGCCGAGTCCGCCCAACCCCACGATGCCGCGACGTCCGTCCCCTTGAGTCCACCCGCCATCACGGTCGCGCCATGTATCACCCCGTCGTGCATTTCCGCCTCGAAGATACGCGCGCACTCCGCCACCGCGTCGCCCCGCGCGCCGTAGCACGCGACCAACGCGACTGCCAGCACGCACCTTGGCAGTATTGATCTCACTTGCCTTCTCCTTCTCATGAGCTTTCCTTTCAGCGATTCCCGTTTTCGCGTGCCGGCTTGCGCCCAGGCTCCGGTCCCGCGAACCCGACGTAGTACCCGTACGGGCCTAGCCGGAAGCTCCATTTACCTGTCCGCTCGGCGAGATGGGCGAGGATTGGTTCCCCGTCCTGGATCGACAGCGCCGCCGCGTCATCCTCCTGCGGAGCCTTGAACAGGACCGATACGTCCAGAGACACCGCGCGCCAGTTCTGCACCACAACGACCGACCGACAGCCTGGCGCGCGCCGAACGAACGCCGTCGCATCCCGCTCGCGCGAGACATCCAGCCACTCCAGCCCCTTCCGTCCGTTGATCGCGGTTAGTGCCGGCAGAGACCTTCGCATCTCCGCCAGCTTCTTCACAAGCGCGGTGCGACTGCGGCCCTCCGGCGTGCCCAGGACCGACCAGTCGAGCGGCGTACGCCCGAACATCGAGTGATTCGGCGACGCCTCCGCGAACTCGTTCCCGTTGAACAGCAACGGCACGCCGTCAAGCGTGAACATGTAGACGAGCACCTGGTCGACGCCCGCATGCGTCCACGCCGTCTCGCGGCGCGGATGGACGTCCGTCGCGAAATCATGGTTCTCGTAATGGTTCACGAACCGCGCGCCTTCCGCCCAGACCGCCGCCTGCTTCTGCCATGCGCTGCGCAGGCTTCGCGCGCTGGCCTTGCCGCTGTCACGCCCGAACAGCTCAGGCGACGGGAAACGCCCGTAGTCCGCATCGAACGCCTTTGTCTGGTTCGCCGGACAACTCCCCTCGCAGAGCAGGATCGCATCCGGCTTGAACGCCTCCATCCGGTCGCGCGCCTCGCACCAGAAGTCGAGCGGAATGCGTGCGCCCACGTCGCAGCGGAAGCCGTCGCAGTCGAACTCCGCCATGAGGTAGATCAGGTTCGTCTTGAGGTACTCCCGCACCGACGGCTTGGAAAAGTCGAACTGCGGGAAGCGCCACTTCCCCTTGCGGATGGAGCCGTCTGCGTTCCATGCGGCGAACTCGGGATGCGTCTTGAGGAACGGTGCCGTCGGGCCGAAGTGGAAGTAGACCAGGTCGAAGATCACCTTGAGCCCGATCCGGTGCGCGGCAGCGACGAGGTCTTTCAGGTCGGCGTCAGTCCCGTATTCGGAGTCCACGTGGAAGTAGTCGACGATGCGATACTGGTTCTTTGGATTCTCGAACCCGCTCTCGATCTGCCTCGGGCTCCAGAACGACTTGTCCATGTCTTCGTCCATCTTGAACACCGGCAGGATGTAGACGACCGTCACGCCGAGTTCCTTAATATACGGAAGCTTCGCCTTGATCCCCTTGAGCGACCCGTCAGGCGAGAACGCCCGCGGCTGCACCTGGTAGACAAGCCCCTTCGCGAACCAGTCCGGGCACTTCCGTGCGGGCTGCGCGCTCATGTCGCCGCCCCGCGTCGTACACGCCGCCGCAAGGGCCGCAACCAACAGTATCTTCAACACCATTTTGTCTTCCTTGTCGAATGATGGTCGTCATGCCGCCGCTTCGTCCGCCGCCAAGACAAACGTCACGCTGAACTTCGTCTTCATTGCCATGATCTTTCCTGCTACCTGTCAGAACTCCTGAACGATGAAGCCGTACGCTCCGAAGCGGCACGTGCCGTCCTTTTCCACCGTGACGTTTTCCGCCAGGATCGGCTTCTTCGCCGGAT
>CAMNLN010000411.1 GCA_946543025.1 uncultured Verrucomicrobiota bacterium | reverse complement strand
AACCTCGCCAAGATTCTCGCCGCCCCCGACGCGCCCGACGCGATCCAGTACTTCATCGACCTGCCCGACCACGGCGGCCACTCGGCAGGCTTCTATCCGTTCAGCAGGGAATACCTGCACGCCCTCTACACGAGCGACACCTACGTCGCCGCCGCGCTCGCCGCCATCAGGAGACGGCCCACGTTCAAGGACGAGGACTGGCTCGTGATGGTGACGGCGGACCACGGCGGCTATTCGCGCTCGCATGGCATGTGGGGCGGACAGGCCACAACCGTCCCAGTCGTCCTCTCCGGCCGCGACACACCGTCCGGCCGCCTGCCGGGCGCCCCTCGCCACTACGACCTCACGGCCACCGCGCTCGCCCACTTCGGCCTCGACCCCGCCGCGCTTAAGCTTGACGGCCGTCCGCTCACCGTTGCCGCACCCACGCCCACGCCTCGCGCGCTCGCAGACGGTCTTGCCGCCCGCTTGTACGCCGGCGGCAAGCCTCTCGGCGTCCGCAAGGTCGGCGGCAGCGAGAAGCTCGCCTTCGAGAACGGCGGCAACTTCGCCGTAACCCTTTGGGCGCGTCTGCCGGCCAAGCAGACAGGCGACCCCGTCATTTTCTCCAACAAGGACTGGAGAAGCGGCGCCAATCCCGGCATCGCGCTCGTCGCTGCAAAGGCGACCGACGGCGTGAAGGCTCCCGGCGTCTGCCTCAACGCCGGACGCCCGGACAAAGGCCGCATCGACATAGGCACGTTCGACGTCGAGCCGGGCCAGTGGACGTTCTACGCCGTCGTGCGCAATTCCGAGGGTGTGCTCACGCTCTACCAGGGGCGCGCCGACGGGCGCCTCAACTGGATCTGCGCCCCCGCGCCGGACATTCTCGTGAAAAGCGGCCTTCCCTTCTACGTCGGACAGGACGGCACGGGCGCCTACCGCCATTCGCTGAACGGCGACGTGGATGACTTCGCGCTCTGGACGCGCGCGCTTTCCCACGAGGACGTGCGGCGTATCTACGAAGCCGGCCGCCAGGGCCTTTCCCTCGGCGAACTGCTCTGACGGCAGCCAAAGTTCGATGGCGTCCGACAGAAAATAGCGGCCGGCGGTCCGCTTGCCGCCCGCGACGCCATCAACGCAGGATCAGCACCGTGCCGATGTTGGCGGCGAAGCCGGACAGCACCGCGCCGCCCGCGTCGTTCTCGCCCGGCTCGTAGGCGAACGCCAGCGCGATTGTCCCCGAACCGAAGAAGCTTATCTCGTGCACACCGTTCGAATAGACTCCGAACGCCTCGCCGTCCTTCATGACCGTAAGCGCGCCCGTACCGGTAACGGACGCCTTGAACGTGCAAGGACAGCTCACGGTCGGCGACGTGGCGGGCGTCCAGGCGACGGAAAGCGCGCCGAACGGAATCTCCACGAGCCCGTCGCCGTTCTCGAAGACCGCATTGTCAACTTCCGTCACGACAAGCCTCTTCCCGCCAAGATCTTGCGCGAAGCGCGGCAGCCAGTCGAACTCGAACGCGCCCGCGTCCACGCCGCCGCCCAGGCCGCGACGCACGCCGTTCAGGCCCGTCTCGCCCGTCAGGTTCGTCATCGCGTAGTCGAAGCTGCCCGCTTCGATCGCAGCCGAACCATGGAGCGGCACACCGTCCGCGCCAAGAGCGATCTCCTCCAGGCTGGCGACGACGTTGTCCCCTCCCTCTAGGATGTCGAAGCGAATCGCGTCTGAGAACACGTTGTGATGGGCGTTGGACAGAACCTGCGTCTCGCTGCGGTTATACGGCATGGCCACCACGTTGTTCCAGAACTTGTATCCGGGCTGCTGCCCGACCGTGAGGCGGCAGTCCTCCACCCGCCCGGCCATCGTACCAAGTCCGTTGTCCGCCGTGAACGTGCAGCCGACGATGTCGTGGTGGTATTGCACGACGCCGCTGTAGATGCCGCCGTCCCGCCCAAGGTTGTCGGCCACGTAGCAGCCGTAGAGCGCCACCTGGCGTCCGGCCGGGGAGTTGCCGGTCACGCGGTTGCCGACAATTCGGCAACGCCTAAACGTGACGTTGAACCCGGCGCCGCCGCGGTGGGAGACGCACCCCGTCACGACGCAGTCCTCGACGGCGTTGCCGTCAGTCGAGCGCCCGACCGCGCCACCTCCAAAGTTGTTCTCGTCCATCTCGTTCGTCCAGTCGGTGCGCCCGCCGCGAAGCGTGAAACCCCTCACCGTCGATCCCCGGTTCAGATACACGCACCGCACGGCATCGAGTCCAAGTTGATATTCGCTGTCCTTCGTGCCGGCCCCGCCCTCGATCACCGTCTCGTCCGCAGTCCCCTCCGCGACGAGCGTCACGTTTGTCTGCACCACCACGCGCGACGGGATCACGACGTTCGTGTTGCTCTTCGTCGTAGCCGTCAGGAACGGATTGTCCTGCGTCATCGTCCCTGCATTGTACACGCCGGGCAGCGCGTGGACCGTATCGCCCGCCCACGCGTGCGACATCGCGCCGGCGAGCGTCTTCTTCGCGTGCGTCGCGTCCCATCCCGTGTTCGCATCGTCGCCGTTGACGGCGTCCACCCACCAGTCGGTGTTGTAGATTGGCTTCACGATGAACGAGGTGAAGCCCGCCATCTGGTCCGCCGTCAACGTGACCGACGCGCCCGACACGGTCTGCGTGGCGCCGTTCACCTCGAAGCCGATCAGCTGGCGGTCGGCGCGCGTGGCCGTGACCGTGACGGGGAATTCGGTGACGATTCCCTCGATGTCGGTTCCGCCGGGAACGGGCGAGACGATCCGCAACGACGTGACGAGGTCGCTCACCGCGCCGACCGTGATCCGCCCGTTCGGCCCGATCGGGAACGGCTTGCCGTTGAAGTCCGCGAAACAGCCGCCGTCGTCAAACACGCGCGGATCGCCGAGATACGTTCCGGCGTTCCCCGCGTAAGGGCGGAAGTCGCCGTTCAGGTAGTCCGCGAACAGCGTCGTCTCCTTCACGCTGTCCTTGGGGGTAACGCTCGACTTCTCGTAGACGCAACAGCCGACCTGGGAG
>CAMNLN010000410.1 GCA_946543025.1 uncultured Verrucomicrobiota bacterium | reverse complement strand
GAGCCCCGTCGCGCCCGACGAGGAGGTGCGTTTCGCCTTCGCGAGCGAAGGGGAACGCGACGCCTCGGAGGCGTGGCGCGCCGAGCTGTCCGTCCCGCCGAGGGCGACTTCCGAGACGATGCTGACGATCAAGGTGTGCGATTCGTCCGAACGGCCGGCGCAGGGCGTGTTCTCGCTCGCCGGCTGCGCGTTGCCGATCACGGACGGCACGGCCGAGATGCCGTTCGGCCTCTTCCTGGCCGGCATCCAGAACACGGAGGTGGGGCTGTGCCGCCCCGGCGGCCATCCCGTCGCGGGGCGACTGCTCTTCTTCTGAGACCGCAGGTTATAGCAAAAGATAGCAAGTATCTTTTCGGATAGCATCCGGAGGCGGCGACAGGGGCGTGCGCCTCCGTTTTGCATGTCTGAAGGCCGTGGCACGGCTTCTGCTTGTGCTGAAAAGAAGGAGTTAAAGCAATGAAAAAGATTATCGAGAAGATTGTTGACGCGATGTTCGAGCTGATTTCCGGATCGTTCGACATCGACCTGCGCGACCTCAAGTACGAGGACCTGTTCGCGGGGGGCGGCCGCCTGGGGGAAGCGGCCGGATAGGAATGGCAAGGAGGACCAGGCCATGAAATGGGAAAAGTTCGAGGACGGGTACGCGATGCCCGTGAAGAGCTGGTGCGCGGACTGCGAGGAAGGCGCCGTCAGGCAGGCGGTGAACCTCGCGCATCATCCGGCGCTCGTACATCACGTGGCGCTGATGCCGGACGCGCATCAGGGCTACGGGATGCCCATCGGCGGCGTGGTGGCGGCGGATAACGCCGTCATCCCGGCCGCCGTGGGCGTGGACATCGGCTGCGGCATGATCGCCACGGAGACGGACGTCCCCGCCGAGGTGTTTGCCGAGATGTCGTTCCGGCGCGCGTTCCAGGAGAAGCTCAAGGAGCGCATCCCCGTGGGCGAGGGCGAGTCGCACCGCGTGACGCAGGACTGGGAGGGCTTTGAGGAGTACACCGCGCACAACGGCATGCGCTCGAGCCTCTGGCCGTCGAAGCTCGACCGCATGAACCTCGGCACGCTCGGCGGCGGCAACCACTTCATCGAGCTGCAGAAGACGACTGCGCTCGACGGAAGCGGCGACCCCGAGGGCGGCGCGAAGACGTGGCTCATGATCCATTCCGGCTCGCGCAACCTCGGCAAGCGCGTCGAGGAACATTACCATCGGATCGCGTCGCGCATGTGCGCGCGGTTCAGGGTGGCGTTGCCGGACAAGGACCTGGCGTTTCTCCCCATCGAGGAACAGGCGGGGCACGACTACTTCACGGACATGCTTTTCGCTCTCCGCTACGCGAAGGAAAACCGCCGCCGCATGATGGAGGCGATGAAGGAGACCCTTGCGGAATTCGTGCCGGGCGCGAACTTCGTCCGGACCATCGACATCCACCACAACTACGCCGCGTTCGAGGAGCACTTCGGCAAGAAGGTGTGCGTGCACCGCAAGGGCGCGACAAGCGCGAAGCTCGACGAGATCGGGATCATCCCCGGCTCGATGGGCACGGCCTCGTACGTCGTGCGCGGGCTCGGCAACCCCGAGTCGTTCATGAGCTGCTCGCACGGCGCGGGGCGCCGCATGAGCCGCATCGCGGCCTCCACCACGCTCACCGTGGAGGAATGCGACCAGGCGATGGACGGTATCGTCTGCGAGCGCTGGCACAAGTACAAGGGCTTCGGCAAGGCGAAGGGGAAGCTCGACCTCTCCGAGGCGCCGCAGGCGTACAAGGACATCGAGGACGTGATCGCCTCCGAGCTCGACCTCGTCGAACCTCTCGTCCGCCTCGTCCCCCTCGCCAGCTTGAAGGGATAGCCACTAATGACTGATCCAATCACCATCGACGGCTCGCAGGGCGAGGGCGGCGGACAGATGCTCCGCACCTCGCTTTCGCTGAGCGCCGCCTACGGCAAGCCATTCGAAATGCTGAACATCCGCGCGAAACGCGAGAAGCCCGGCCTCAAGCGCCAGCACCTCACGTGCGTTCGCGCGGTCGCGCAGATCTGCGGCGCGCAGGTGGAGGGCGACGAGGTCGGCTCTCTGCGCCTTTCGTTCAAGCCGGGCGCAATCAAGGGCGGCACCTATCAGTTCGACATCGGCACCGCCGGCTCTGTCACGCTCGTCGCGCAGACGGTTGTTCCCGTGCTGCTCCGGGCGGATGAACCTTCCACGGTCACGATCACGGGCGGCACACATGTACCGTTCGCACCGATCTGGGAGTTCTTCGCGGAAACGTACCTTCCTGAACTGCGGCGGATGGGCGCACGCGTGGAGGCCGAGCTGGAACAGTGGGGCTTCTACCCCGCCGCAGGCGGCGTCGTGAAGCTGCGCGTCTGGCCGTACGACGAGTCGAAGAAGCCCGCGCGTTATGACCTGACGGACCTTGGCGCGTACCTGGGCGGTGCCGTAGAGGGCGTCGTCTCGCACATTCCGTGTTCGATCGCCGAGGCGGAAGTGGGGATCGTCGGCAACCAGTTGCGAGACCTTGCCCTGGAGCGTGCCGTGCGCGAGGTCGATGCGCTCGGGCCGGGAAACTACTGCTGCGCCCGGCTCCGTTACGAGCATGCGACAGTCGTCTTTTCCGCCGTCGGCACGTACGGCAAGTCGCGCAAGGCGGTTGGAAACGAGGTGGCCAATCAAATCCGCGACTTCATGAAATCCGGCAAGGCGTGCGAAAAGCACCTTGCCGACCAGCTCCTCGTCCCGCTCCATCTCTTCATCGGCGGCTGCGAAACCTGGGATGGCGGCTCCGACCGCTGGATCGATGACTGGAACCTTGCAATCCAAAAGGAAACCAGCCACTACACCACGAACCGGCTGGTCATCTCCGTATTCTAACAGGGAGGGCCGCGCTCCCGCGCGGCCGCTAGGTAGGGCGAGCCGTCCTCGGCGAGCCGCATGGGAGGATCGCGCTCCCGCGCGGCCGCGAACTGGGAAAGCTGCCTTCCAGGCGGCGCGTTCCAGCCGCGCCCCAATTTGAAAACTGGCAACACTTCCCTCTATCCCCAGCGGCGGGGATTTTGGTATACTTCAAACCGCTTCGGTGAGG
>CAMNLN010000409.1 GCA_946543025.1 uncultured Verrucomicrobiota bacterium | reverse complement strand
TGGACGGACGCGCCATCTCGCCCGACCACCTGCACGGCCTCGGCTGGCACGACTTCCGCGCCGCCTCGCAGGGCACGTGGAAGGACGGCTCGCTGATCGGTTGGCGCGGCAGCAAGTCGTGGTTCCCGCTTCCGCTCGACAAGGTGTCCTATCCCGGCGGCTATCCGAACGCCGACGGCTACAACATCATGCACGACGCCGCGCCCGGCCACATCCGCACGGCCGAGGGGCGCGCGCTCCTGCAGCTGGCGGAGCGCTGGCGCGTGGACGCCGTTCTGAACGGACACTCCTACGAGTACGCCCCCACGGTCCTGACGCCCGGCGCGATCGACGTGCCGGACAAGGTGGTGCGCGCGAACGCGATCGCGGACCGCGCGAACGCGGCCATTCACGCGGCCGGCCTCAACCCGAACAAGCCCAAGGCCAACCGTACGCCGCGTGGCACGATCAATCTCAACACGGTGCTCGCCCTCGCCTCTGGCGCGCTGACGCTCACGCTCGAGTGCTCCGTGTCGTTCGACAAGCCGATCAAGCCTCCGAAGGTCAAGCCCACGCGCACCTACACGTTCGACGAGCTGATGGAGCCTGTGTTCGTGACGCTGCGCGAATATCTGGCCGACGGTCTCGAACGGCCGTTCCTCGTGCGCGGCGACGACCGCGTGTTCGGCGACTAGCGCGTGAAGGTGACGAAACAAGGAAGATGAGAAAGATGAAGAGGCTGGGTGTTGTCGTTTTGGCAGGGCTGATGACGGCGGGAGCGCATGGGATGTCCGTGACCGTGACTACGGAGCGGGCAGGCGGCGCGCAGGAGGCGGAGGTCGTGTCGCTCGTGAGTGCGGGCGGCGTGGCCATGTTCAAGTGGCCAGCGGCGAAGATTCCGGCCGATGCCGTGCGCGTGACGGTGACGCCTGACTTCGCGACGGCGCGGAAGGGCGAGGACGGCTACTTCGTCTTCCCTGGAGGACAGTTGGGGCGTTACACGCGCACGACGGGTGCTTACCGTCGCAAGGCACCGTACCTGCTGATGCCTGTTTTCGGCATGAAGACGCCGCGCGCCACGTGGGTCTCCATCGCCTCGGGTCGGTCGTGGGGCTTTTCATTGAACGTGGAGGTGAAGGATGGCTGCTACGCGGCCAGTCATGTTTTCGACGAACAGCCAGGCCTGCCAGACGAGGATATCGTGATTGAATACCGATTCCTCGAGGGCGCGGACGCGGACTATTCGGGCATGGCGCGCGCCTATCGTGCGTACCAGCTCGCGCGCGGCGCATGCCGTCCGCTCGCCGACCGCGCGAAGGAGCATCCCGAGCTGGACTACGCTGTCCGCGCGCCCGAGGTGCGCATCCGCCTGGCGTGGAAGCCCGTGCCGAGCCCCGTGACGAACCAGGTGACGCGCAACGAGCCGCCCGTGAAGCCCGTCGTCACGTTTGACCGCGTGAGGGACATCGTTGCCGAATGCGTACGGCAGGATGTGGGGCGGGCCGAGTTCTGCCTCGTGGGCTGGAACAAGGGCGGGCACGACGGCGCGTATCCGCAGCTCTTTCCCGTGGAACCGTTGCTCGGCGGCGAGGCGAAGCTGAAGGAAGCGATCCGTTTCGCGCAGGAGAAGGGATACCAGATCGTGGGGCACGGAAACCATCGCGACGCCTACATGATCGCGGACTCGTGGGACGCCGAGTACGTGCGCGAGAAGAACGCAGACGGCACGCTCAAGCCGCCCCGCACGTCGTGGGGCGGCGGCGGGCTCTACACGATCTGCGCGCAGCGCGCCTACGAACGCTTCGCCGTGAAGACGGCGGCCGAGGTGGCGACGCTCGGCTTCCGTGGTCTCTACTATCTGGACGTGACTACCTGCCATGCGCCCTATCGCTGCCTCGACCCGCGCCACCCGATGACGCCGCGCGAATGCGCGCGATGGGATTCCGCGATCTTGGAACTGCAGCGGCGCACGTTCGGCGGCGTGGCGTCCGAGGGCGCGAACGACGCCTATATCGGCGCGTACGACTCCGCGCTGACTGTCAACTGGGAAAAGCCGTTCGAGAAGAAGGCGGCGCTGATCGACGAGTACGTGCCGTTCTGGCAACTCGTCTACCACGGCATCGTTCTCTCCACGCCGTTCCGCACGACGATCAACTGCACGGCGAATCCCGACAGACGCTACGCGCTGAAGCTCGCCGAGTTCGGTGGGCGGCCCACGTACTACTGGCATTCGTGGTTCGTGACGGGGCGACCGCCTTCGATGGGCACGATCGACCTGCGCGCTACGACGGACGACGAGCTTCGGCAGGGCGTCGCCTGGATGAAGATCGGCTTCGACGACTACGCGCGCCGCAGCGATCTGCAGTACTATTTTATGGACCGGCATGAGAAGGTGACGGAGAACGTATACCGCGTCACCTACTCCAACGGTGCGCAGATACTCGTCAATTATAACGAGACTCCGGCTACGGTCGGTTCCGTCGTCATCCCGCCGCTCGACTGGACAAGGAGTGATCGTTAGGACTTGACCGCATTCAACGACGATTCTCCTTTTGGGGAACGAGATGGGAAAACTTCGGCGTTGAAGTGCACGGCGAGAGAATGATATAATTAACGGCATGAGATGTTATCAAATCGCAGTGGCGGCGGCGTTGGCCGTGTGTGCGGCGAACGCCACGATTTTCAACGTGCGCGACTACGGCGCGAAGGGCGATGGCGCAACGAAGGACACGGCGGCGATCCAGCGGGCGATCGACGACGCGAACGCGGCGGGCGGCGGCGAGGTGCTGCTTCCGAAGGGCACGTACCTCTGCGGTTCCGTGTTCCTGAAGAGCGGCGTGGACTTCCACCTCGCCGAAGGCGCGACGCTGAAGGGCAGCCCTGACCCCGCCGACTACAACGCGCTCGAAGTGGCGCCGCAGAACTGGGGCCGGCTCGGAAGCGGCGACAACGTCAGCGGCGGACATCTCGTCCTTTGCATTGAACAGGAGAACGTGACATTGCGCGGGCCGGGCAAGGTAGACGGCAACGTGACGGCATTCCTCAAGATGCCTGACGGCTCGCATCCGGCGAACAAGCTCAAGATCCCGTGGCGCCCCGCGCAGATGG
>CAMNLN010000408.1 GCA_946543025.1 uncultured Verrucomicrobiota bacterium | reverse complement strand
CGGCGGACGCCGCGTCGATCCTGCGCTGGATGTCGCCCGTGACGCCGTACGAGCCGTCGTTCGCGCACGCGCGGCGCTCCGCGAGACGCGCGACGGACGGCATCGCGTCGAACGCGGCCAATGATGCGATCGTAACGAGGACGGCACCTTTCATTTCGCCTCGTTCCCCTTGAGATATTTCCTGAGGTTCTCGTAGAGCCACGGACGCGTCTCGGGCTTGCGGTAGAGTATTTGGCAGTGCTTATAGGGTTCGAGCCGGGCGGCGAACGGCACCCCCGCCTTCGCAAGGCCGTTCGTGAGCGTCACGTAGTTCTGCGTGGCGACGATGCCGTCCATGCCGACGGACTCCGGCGGCGTTTCCTTTGAGCCGGCAAGTTTCCAGAACACCGTGTAGGGCTTCGGCTTTCCGTCCTTCGCACGCGTGAAAGTCTTGCTCGTCTTGACCTCGCCGGTCTCCCCGAACAGGCAGATGGTCGGCGGACACTTCCCGTTCAGCAACGTGACCGGCGAGTGTTTCGCGAGACGGTCGACGGTCGTGCGGAAATCATCCTTCCCGTACTGTCCGCCCGCCAGGACGCAGAGCAGTCCGTACCAGCCCTTGACATTGCCCTTCTGCCAGTCCAATCCTGCCACAATGAACTCGGGGCTTGCGATGTCGCTCGGCCCGCAGTCCGTGAACACGCAGGCGACGGGCACGGCATGCTTGAGGCCCAGCCCGAGGACGGACGGGTTCGCCCCGTCGTACGCATAGAGAAGCGAGAGGTGTCCGCCCGCCGAACTGCCGCCGATCGCGATGCGCGGGATGGAGATTCCCGCCGCCTGCGCGAGGCTAGGGAGATGCGCGACCATCGCGTCGATGTCCGCAAGCATTTCCGCGAACGTGTGCGTTCCTCCCTGCTTGGGGTTGCAGAGCACGTAGTTCATCGACGCCGCCACGAACCCCTGTTCGGCCATTTCGACGAGCAGCTTGGCGTGCGAGGCCTTGCTGCCGTGCCTCCACGCGCCGCCGTGCACAAAGAGGAAGAACGGCGCGGACCGATCGATCTCGCCGACGTTCCCGGGCAGATAGAGGTCGTACGTCTGCGCGACGTCCGCATGCACGGCACCCTGGCCCACCTGCCGCCCGCCGTATGGAAGATCCTTGCACACGTAAGCCTTCGCGCACGCCGGAATCTTTACGGGATGCAGGCGAAGCGGCTGCGTGTCCGCGTCTCCGGCGAAAACGCGCGCGGCCAAGATCGCGCCGCAAAACGCCGCCAGGCAAAATGTCCTCTTCATTTCCACGTCCTTTCTACCGGATGATGATCATGAGCGGGTCGATCGTCATGAAACGCGACAGCCACGCGCCACCGGTGTCTTCCGCGCCGGGCGTGTAGGAGAATGCCAGGCGTTCGGCCACCTGTTCCGGGCCTACAGACACCTCCAGCCTGCCGTCGGCCGCAGCAAGCGGGCCGTACGCGACGTCTCCCTGCGAAATGGCCAGCTCGCCCGTTCCCGTCACCTCGCAAAGGAACCGGCGCTTGTCCGCCGCCTGCGCGGCCGCCGTCCAGGCGAGCTCCAGCGCACCGCCCCTGACGAGGACGCCGTCAGCCGTCGCCTCCGTCTCCGGGCTGGCCGCCGTCACGCTTACGGTCAACGCGCCGAGCAGGGACGTATAGCGCGGACGCCAGTCGTACTCGTAGCAGCCGACGTCGATCTTGCCGTTGTAGATGCGCTGTCCGCCCGCGTAATCCCTCTCGCCAATGCCAGAATACGCGGTCGCGTCGCCCGCGTCGATCAGCGCCGAGCCCCAGGCGGGCCGCCCTTCCGCATCGAGCGCGGCTTCTTCGGAGGTGCAGGCGGCCGTGCCGGTCTCGGAGGCCGACGCCGTCATCGTCGCGCCGTCGACGAGCATCACGTTCACCATCTCCTTCGGTGCTGAGTTTTTCCCGTCACCGGCCTTGAAGAACACCGAATTTGCTATGAGGCCCGAACCGTCCGAGGCCGGCCCGCCGATCGGCTTGGCGTTGTCGCCCAGGAACGTGCAGTTGACGATGTCGTAGTTGCTGACGAGCGGCTGTGCGCCGACATTGCGCGTGATCAGGCAGTTGATGAGCGCGGAACTGCGCCCCGCGCCGCCGTTCCCGACGCCACGATTGCCGGCAATCAGGCAATTCTTGAACGTGGTGAAGCATCCGGCGCCGCCGCGATGCGAAACGCAGTTCGAGATGACGCAGTTCTCCACGAGCGTCGTGCGATACGAGGCGCCGCGCACGCCGCCGGCCATGTAGTTGTCGTCCTGGTAGTCAGCCGCCTCCTTCGGCGCCGTGCACCCGCCGCAGATCGTGAAGTTTCTGATGCGCGCGCCAGACTCCAGGTACACGCACCGGAGCGTGTTGGTGCCGAGACCGTACGACAGCACGTCAGACTTCCCCACGACGAACGTCTCGTCGCGCGACTCGCCCTCCAGCGTCACGCCGCGCGGCACGACGACGCGCGACTGGATCGAGGGACACAGGTCGCCGGACTTCGTCACGTGGTTCGCCGAAAGCGCCTGTCCCTCGGCATATGTCCCGCACGCGGCATGTACCACGTCGCCGGAGACGACGTTCGCCATGGCCCCCACGAGCGTCAGCTTCGGCGTCTGGGGCGTCCAGCCGTCGTTGGAATCGCTGCCGATCTGCGCGTCGGCGTTCACGTACCAGTTCGTGCTGTAGACGGCGGAAAGGATTACCGGCGCAGACACCGTTGTCTCGGGAGCCGTGTACACATACGTGCGACCGCTCTCCTGCGCCGACGTAAACTCGCCGTCCACCTCGAAGCCGAGGAAGTTGCGCCCCGTCGACGTCGCGCGCACCTCCAGCGTCTCGCCCGGCTCCAGCACATGGACGCCGGCCGGCTCGACGTCGCCCGCCGCCACCTCCACCACCGGCACCGGCTTCTGCGACGCGCCGACGGTCGGCTTGCCGTCCACGAAAAGGAGCGGATCGCCACCGTAGCCAACCGATGCAAAGCGGGAGAACTCGGAAACGTCCGCCGTTCCCCCGCCGATGGCTGGCGAATCCGCGCGCAAGCGAATGTCGCCGACCGACCTGTTCACGATCATCGGATCCAGGT
>CAMNLN010000407.1 GCA_946543025.1 uncultured Verrucomicrobiota bacterium | reverse complement strand
CGTGCGCAACGCAAACCCGGAATTCCCTGTCCCATCATTTGACACGACATCTAGACGATCAACATTGACCTTTTCGGGGTTGCGCCACAGTATAAAACAAAAAAACGCGGAGAGGCAAGCGCCTCTTTGCAAATATCGCAGCTTCGCTTACGTTTTGGACGGCAGATTGCCCCTTCGCTCAGTGACGTTTCCAAACGCCAAAGATTCCAACGAGTGTTCCCTTCAGGTAGGCCCAGGCAATGTCTGGACGTCGGTTCTTGAACGCCACTGCACAGTAATAGGCCGCAGAAAGCGGCGCAAAGATGAAGGCCACTGAAAGTATTTGAAAAAGATTGAAATGTCTTCGAGCAAATACTAGCCGATTACGCGCAAAATAATAAGTTCTTTGGGGACGCTCAATTCCCAGCTGGCGCAGTTGGTTTACACAGCCGGGTTCCAGATAGCCGTAATGGTCTGTCCTGGCCTTCGCAGCGATATATGCCGTATGCCCCGCCTCTATGATCCTCCACCCGAGATCAGACTCCTCGAAGATCGCCACGTAATACTCCGAAAATCCGTCTACCTTCTCGAAGACTGCCCGTGACACCATGAACGCATTCGGGCTGTAAGTAGTCGCATAATCTGTTTCCGTAACATTATCCTGCAGGAACGGCAAATTCGCCCCCTTGTCGCACGGCTGAGATGTCCAGCGATTGAAATCGCTTCCCAAAGTCCAGATGACATTCTCCTTGCCAGGACGCTGATGAATCGCGAGCGGAGCAACTAGTCCTGCATCCGGATGACGCTCAAAAGTTGCAATCAATTCCGTAAAGATGGCCGTGTCAACCTTGTTGTCATCGTCAAGAAAAAAAAGATAGTCGCCGGAAGCCACCCTAGCACCGTTGTTTCGCGAGATTGCCTGAAACGAATTGTGCGCATTGCGGAGATAATGTACTCTACAATCTTCTCCAAAGCGTCGCTTTAACGCTTCCTTCGTGTTGTCCGGAGAACAATCATCGACAACGATAACTTCAAGTTCCTTCCATCCCGTGGCCAACACGTTCGCCACGCACTCGCACACCATCGCGGCACGGTTGTAAGTCGGTATGATAACGGAAATCTTCGGCATGGCAACATCCGTTCACGCACATTTTTCCTTCGCCCCTGAGCCGAGGGCGTTCTGTATGCGGACGATCAGCGTGGCCGGAAGAATGGCGAAGATGAAAGCCTTCAAGGTCTCAACAAAACGCGCCTTCAGCGGCGGCAGTCCGCGTGCCGCGAGGTCGGGCTCGATTCCGTTCGCGCGGCACACGGCCAGGCCGAACTTCTCCCAGCAGCCCTTGTGGACCGCATCGACGAACGGCAGCTCACGCGTGGGCGTGACGAGGAGTGGCCGCTTCTCCTCCGCCACCGAAAAGCTGCCGTACCGTTCAAACTCCCAGATACTCGCCTTGCCGTCCGCAAGACCGCGCAAGAACGCGCGGTTCCAGATTCCCGCCTGCGTCGCGATGCAGTAAGCCGTCTGCTTCCGATATTCCATCAGTCCGTCGCGGTACGGAAGGTTCGGTTTTGGATTTGGGATCAGCCGCAAGTTGGCGACGTCAAACGCCTTCGCCTGCGCGAGCCGTTCGAGGATATGCGCCGTCTCGACCGGCGCTTCCAGATAGTAGTCGTCGCACAGCATCAAAATGTAAGGCGTATCAATCTTGTCGAGCGCCTGTACAAGCCGGCTGCACCAGTTGCCGCCAGCCCCGCACGCGACCACGCGATCGAAGCCGAGTTCCTTCGCGTTCGCCGGTTCGCTCTCTGTCACCAGCACGACCTCAAACGGACAGTCAGGCCAAAATTTCTGCCACAATGCCGAGAACGGTGCCAGCAGGTCCGCATACTTGTCGCACGACGCGACCAGAACGGTACAGTCGGTATTCTTCACCTTTCTCCCTTCATCTTTTTCCATTCACCCTCATGTGTTTCCCTTCTTGAGGATGATGTTGCCGTACTGGGCCGTTTCACCGCTCTGGACGATCGTGAAAGCGGCACGGGCACGCGTATAGAAAGCCGTGCGTTCCAGTCGCTCGATCGGACCGGCGTAGCCGCGCAACGCCTTCCGATAGCGCGCCTCCACCTTCGGGTCGAGTTCGTCGCCCGGTACGGGCGCCATCATGATGACGGGCGTCTCATAGGTGTCGAGGTCAATCAGCGCGGCAATGCCCTTTAGGAGCGCCGCCGCCGGAACGCCGTCAGCACGGATAACCTTGTGGCCGCAGCTCCGCCCCGGAAAATACGCATCCGCGATGACGATTTCGTCGCCATGCCCCATCTCCGCCAATGCCTTGAGAAGAACCGGCGAAATGACCGGCGAGATTCCCTTAAGCATGTTCGTTTCTCCTTTCCATTTCCTATTTACAATATCGTCACATCTTCTTCACGCGAGACCTCTCGTCTTTTCGACAAAGTATACCACAATTTCCTCCGTCAGCGCGATTTGATCGACTTAACGGCCAATTCGCGCCGACCCCATCGGGCAGCCTCCTCGTGCGTCGGGAACCACACGTCGACATGCCGTCCCTTGATGGCGCCGCCCACGTCCTCCACAACACCCGTCCCATAGCCGGGAATCGCCAACCGCGTACCGAACGGAAAGACCTTGGGGTCGGCCGCAACCGTCCCCTTCTTCGCCATTGTCCCTCGCGCCGTCAGTCCCACCTGCTTCGGCCGTCCTTTCATCGCGCCGTAAGTATAGACGGGCCGCCCGAACCCGAACCAGCTCCGTTCCCACCCGCAGCACCGCTCGCAGTTGCAGTAGCCCGTCACCAGGACAAGCGACTTGTCTTTGGGCGGCGACGGCGGCCGAATCGGCTTCTTCGGCGAGAAGGCGATCCGCCAAAGAAACAGCACCGCCAGCCCCGCCGCAAAAACGAGCGCGCACCATATTTCGAGCCGACGAATATCCTTCAGGTGTCTAAGCGGCTTTCCGCTCCTCTTCTTATGTTTCGCAACTGACATGGGGAAAAAGATCGGCGTCTTGCTCTTAACGGTAATTCTTCACCAGCTTCAGCCGCGCGTCGGCCACATCGGGCCGCTCGCACGCGAGCGCGATCGGCAGGACGCCGCCGAACGCTGGCAG
>CAMNLN010000406.1 GCA_946543025.1 uncultured Verrucomicrobiota bacterium | reverse complement strand
ACCGCATCCTCGCGCTCCGCAAGGAGCTGGCGGCGCTGCTCGGGTTCGCGACCTACGCCGACCTTTCGCTCGCCGAGAAGTGCGCGCCGTCCGTCGCCGCCGTCGAGAAGATGATTGCCGACCTCGCCGCCGCCTCAAAGCCTGTGGCTGCGCGCGAGGAGGCAGAGCTTGCCGCGTTCGCGGCGGCAGAGGGGTTCGAGGGCACGCTCCAGCCGTGGGACCGCGCGTTCTGGGCCGAGCGCCAGCGCGAGAAGAAGTACGCCTACTCCGAAGAGGAACTGTCGCAGTACTTCAACCTGCCCGTAGTTCTGAACGGACTTTTCAAGCTGGCGGAGCGCCTGTTTGGCGTGGCCATTGAGCCGGCGGACTGGACGGTGCCCGTGTGGCACAAGGACGTGCGCTTCTTCCGCGTGTACGACGAGCTCCACACGCCGGTGGCGCATTTCTACTTCGACCCGTACTCGCGGCCCGAGACGAAGTCCGGCGGCGCGTGGATGAACGAGTTCCGTACGCGCGAGTTGCGCGCGGACGGGACGGTGGCGAAGCCGCTCGCGGTGGTCTGCTGCAACCAGGCTCTGCCGGACGCGCAGGGGCGCGCGCTCATGCGCTTTTCGGAGGTGGAGACGCTCTTCCACGAATTCGGCCACGCGCTCCAGCACATGCTTACGAAGGTGGACGACGCGGGTGCGTCCGGCATCAACCTGATCGAGTGGGACGCCGTGGAGGTGGCTTCGCAGTTCATGGAGAACTGGTGCCTGGACGCGACGACGCTAAAAAGCTTTGCGCGGCACGCGGAGACGCACGAGTCGATCCCGGCGGAGCTGTTGGCGCGCGTACGCGCTGCAAAGAACTACCGCGCGGCCGCCGCGTCGCTGCGTCAGCTCTCCTTCGCGACCGTGGACATGCGGCTGCACATATCGCCGCCCGCCGACCCAAATGCGCTGAAGAGCCGTGTTTTCGAGGAGTTCATGCCGGGGACAACCATTCCCGAGGATCGATTCCTAGACGCCTTCACGCATATCTTCGCGGGCGGATACGCCGCCGGCTACTACGGCTACAAGTGGAGCGAGGTGATGAGCGCGGACGTGTTTGGCGCTTTCGAGGAAGCGGGGCTGGATGACGAGGCCGCCGTGCGCCGCATCGGGCGAAAGTACCGCGACACCTTCCTCGCGCTCGGCGGCAGCGTGGATCCGATGGAGGTGTTTGCACGCTTCCGCGGCCGCGCGCCCACGATCGACGCGCTCCTGCGCCAGACAGGCCTCAAGTAACAGCTACTTCTCGGAAATCACGGCATCGAAGAAGCCGCGCGCGGCGAGCTTGTGGAGGCCTGTGCGGCCGAACTTCGAACTGTCAGCCAGCAGGTAGCGGCGGTCGGTGCGGTCGAGGACGCGCGTAATCAGGCCGGCCTGGGCCTCGTGGTTGGTGGTGGCGATCTTCTCGTTCACGCCGAAGCAGGAGACGAACGCCTTGGTGAGGGAGAGGCGTTCGAGCTCGCGGAGGGTGGCGGCGCCGAGAAAGGCGTTGAGCTGCGGGTCGTAGCTGCCGCCGAGCGAGATGAGCACGTAGTGCGGGGGAAACTTCGGAAAAAACCGCATCGCGGCGACGGAGTTCGTGACGATGGTCAGATTCGTGAAGGAGGTCTTGGAAAGGGCGTCCGCGAAGGCGGCGACGGTGGTGGATGAGTCGAGAAACAGGATGTCGCCTT
Source organism: uncultured Verrucomicrobiota bacterium (assembly GCA_946543025.1). GTDB lineage: Bacteria > Verrucomicrobiota > Kiritimatiellia > RFP12 > UBA1067 > RUG572. The sequence goes on along the minus strand of CAMNLN010000406.1, from coordinate 1,424 downwards.
CGGCGACGAAGGCGAGCGCCTGGCGGGCGATCGCTTCCTTGGCGGCTTTGTTGTGGTCGGCGCGTTCGCGGAAAGAGTTGGCGGCGACGCCTCGCTTGAGGGGGGCGGACGAGTTGTCCACGAACGCCACGCCGCCGCGCACGCGCTGGAAAACGTCGCGCTGAACGAGCTCGGCCACGTCGCGGTGGATGGTGGCGCTGGAGACGCCGAACAGCCGCATCAGCTCGTCGAGCGAGGCGTAGCGTTTCTCCTTGACATAGTCGACGATGGCAAACGAACGGATGTTTTTCATGGTTGTTCGTGTTCGTACATCAAATCCATCGGTATGATATCATAAGGCCGGTTCGGGCGCAACAGAGGCTGCTCAAGGTTTTCGGTCTGCTGGCGTGCCTGATGCAGGGAAGCGGCCGATATGGTAGAATAGCGCCGTTCATCCGAAAGACAACGATCAATCGACAAGGAATCGACATGAAGAAGACAATCTTGGCTTGTTGCGGGTTTGCGGCGTCCATCGGGTTCGCCGACATCAAGATGCAGAACATCGCACATCGCGGGATGTGGGACAAGGACGTCCCTCAGAACACCGTGGAGGCTATCAAGCGCGCGTACGACTCCGGCGCGACATGGGTGGAGACCGACTTCCACCACACGAAGGCCAACCAGATGGTGTGCATGCACGCCGAAGGCGAACTGAAAGCCTATACGGGCTGCACGAAGAAAGTGAAGGATCTCACGCCGGAGGACGTCGCCACGCTGAACCTTGGCAAGAAGGACAACCTGCCGAAGGTCTACCGCATCCCGCTTCTCGACCAGGTGCTGGCAGTCGTGCCGAAGCACGGCGTGGTGCAGGCGGAGATCAAGGGCTACTCGCCGCAGTACGCGGACATCTTCGACAAAGCCGTGAGGGCGCACGGCCTTACGGAAAAGAACGTCGTCGTCTCGTCGTTCCAGTACGACGCGCTCAAGGACTTCAAGGCGCGCTACCCGAAGTATCGGACGGTATGGCTGGTCGGCCTCAAGAAGGACAGGCCGTTCAACGTGCAGGACTACGTCGCCAAGTGCAAGGCGGCAAACATCGAAGTGTTCTGTCCCGGCTGCGGCTCCACGAAGGGCGTGATGACGCCGGCGGACGCCGACGCCGTGCGCGCGGCGGGACTCGAGTTCCGCATGTTCGGCGTCAATTCGCTGAAGGACCTTCAACAGGCCAAGGCGCTCGGCGCGGTGGGTTTCACCTGCAACCACTGGCTGAAGGCGTTCGACTGGGCGAAGGAAGTTGGCGGCGTGACGCTGCTGAAGTAGGAGGCCGGCGATGGACAAGAAGATCAAGGTGCTGCAGTTCGGCGAAGGCAACTTCCTGCGCTGCTTCGTTGACTGGATGGTGGACATCATGAACGAAAAGGCTGGCTTCGGCGCAGCCGTGCAGA
>CAMNLN010000405.1 GCA_946543025.1 uncultured Verrucomicrobiota bacterium | reverse complement strand
TGGCGACTCCTTGGTCGGGCGGAAATTGTACACGACATTCCCTCCGCCGTCCAGCATCCGTTCGCGTCCGGCACTTGCGAGCGGGAAGAGAATTTGATAGACTGCCCGCAACAAAGGAAAGGACGCATGGTGTTATGAGCAATGACAGGAAAACGATCGTTCAACGCGACAGTTTCGGTAGCGTCGCCCGGCGAATAACATGCGGAATTGCGGGACTTGCGGTTCTTGCGGCGGCCGCGACGGACGGAACGTGGGCGAGCGCGACGGCCGGCGGCAATTGGTCGGACACGACAAAATGGGTGGACGGCATTCTGCCGGCGGACGGCGGCGTGGCGCGGTTCGACTTCAACGGCTTCGACTACACCATCAACGCGACCGGCGTGGAGACGACCCTGGGTGGGTTCAGTCTCAGCAACACCACGCCCCGCGACAAGGAGGTCATATTCAATGGCGGCACGTTCAATCTCGTGCCGCCCGCCCGGATCGACCAGACGCACGGAGCCTTCAATTTCAGGGGGACGCTCGTCTGCGAAGGGGACATCGTCTTCAACGGCGGCGCAGACGAAAGCCGTTTCCTCCTGTTCGGCGACCAGTCCCTGGGCGGGCGTATCATCATCTCGAACATGTACGTGCGCATCCAGAATGACGGGTCGCTCGGCCCGGCGCCGGCGACGCTTCGCCCCGACGCCATCATCCTCGCAGGCGGCGCGCTCCAGAACGGGCAGAACTTCTCCTCGGTGAGCGCCACGCGCGGAATCACGATCACGGAGGAGGGCGGCTACCTGATGGCGGGCTACCTGGTGCCGGCGTCGCTCACGATCCATTCTCCGATCACCGGCCCGGGCGCCCTGGGCATCACCTACGAGAACAGCCCGGTGATGTTGTCCAACCCCGCGAATGACTGGTCGGGCGACACGCGCGTGGGCGTGTACGGCCCCGGCTGGGGGGTTGCCGTCTCGCAGTTCTGGCTCCAGCTGGGGGCGGACGAGGTGATCCCGCACGGCGAGGGGAAGGGACAGCTCCTTCTCGGCCCCTACCAGACGTTCTGCAACGGACGCATCTTCTGCAATGCGCCGGCGGCCGCCGACGCGACGCTTGAGATGTGCGGACACGAGGAGACCGTCAACGCGCTGCAGGGCGGCGTGCGGGCCTACCTCAGCTCCACGAACGGCCCCGCGCGCCTGATTCTCGCCTCCGACGCCGATTCCGCGTACGCCGGCACCGTCAAGACGGACGTGACCGTGGTGAAGCGCGGCACGGGGACGCTGCGCCTGAACGGCGCGTACGTGCACGGCGGCGTCGATCTCGAGGCGGGCACGCTCGTCGTCGGTCCCGGCAACGTCTTCGCCGACGCGACGGTGAACCTGCTCGGCGGCGACGTGTCGGTCGTCCCCTCGGGCGGATGCTACGAATGGTGGGGCGATTCGGGTTCGTCGGCGGAGACGTTCAGCGCATGGTGCGCGTATCCCCGCTACGGCGACAACGCGGCCCGGTTCGGATCCACCGCCCGTACCCGTTACCGGTCGCGCTGGTACGTGCCCGAGGCGGGTACGTACAGCTTCCTCGCGTCCTACGGCGGACGCGCCGTCCTCTGGATCGACGGCACGCAGGTGATCAGCAACGAGAGCGCCTCGGCCACGGCCAAGGTGGTGCAGGGCGTCGCCGTGGGCGCGGGCTGGCACGACGTGGAGCAGCTCTTCGAGCGCACGACGACGGGCGGCGTGGCTATGAACATGCTCGCGAGCGGCATCATGTACGATCCCGCGAACGGCGCCTTCGCGACGGACGAGGAAAAGCTCCGCGCGCGTTCCTTCGCGGACGAGGACGCGGCGAATGTCGTCGCCTCCGGGTACGCCTACGCGCAGCGCGGGCATTTTCACCTGGACGCGAACACGACGCTCTCCGTCGCCGCAGACGCCGAGCCCTACGTGTTCGGCGGTGTGCTGACGACAGATCCGGCGAACCCGCATACGCTCACCGTCTCGCTCCCGTCTGGGGGGCCGTTCGTGGTGGGAAGCGACAACGCGAGTACGCCCGCTCTCATCGGCGAAGGCGTGACCATCCAGTCTCCCGGCGGCATCGTGCTGACGAACAATGTCGTCCTGAAAACGGCACCCGGACCGGACGTCATGATCGCGCCCGGCGCGACCATCGTCCACGACTACGAGGGCGCGCTCACGGGCACGATCACGCTGTCGGACAAGGACCTCCACGTGATCAGCGAGGGGACGGGCGACGGCACGATCGTGGTGCCGACCGGCCGCAAGGCCGTGTTCGACACGGCTTCGCTCGTCGACGGGACCTTCCTCGACCCGGCCACCGGCACGCGCACCTACGCGAACGCGGTCGTGCTCGAGGGCGGTACGCTCGAGTTCGCGGGCGCGGGCGCGATCACGTTCACGGGCGCCGTGAGCGGGTACGGCACGGTATCGCGGACGGGCTCGGGTTTGGTCGTCTTGGGGAACGCGTCGGGACTCACCTCCGGGGCGACGGTCGTGATCTATGGTGGAAGCGTCCGCGTGCCCGCCGGCGGGTCGCTCGGCGCGGCTACGATCAAGATCTCGGACGGGCGGCTCGCGAACGTGCCGGACGAGCAGGTGACGATTCCGAATCCCGTCATCGCGAACAGCGGCGGCATTGAGGTGCTGGGCGCGGACGGCGTCATGGAGCTGACGGGGACGATCACGCATCGGCTCAATATCTCCAAGTGGGGCGAGGGTACGTTGCGCCTCGCCGGCGCGCAGGCGAACGACGTGCGCCTGCACGTGCGCGGCGGCACGGTCGCGTGCGCGAAGGACGCGGGCGTACCCGCGCTCCAGACCGTGATTGGCCTTGAGCCAGGTTGTACGGTGCGCCTGGAGGCCGACGGACAGATGTATCCCCAGTCGTACGTCACGCTCGACGGCGGCACGTTCGACGTGAACGGACACGACGCGACGCTTTCCTTCGTGCAGACGCGCGCGACGGACGGCGTCATCGTGAACAACGGCGCGACGGCCGCCACCTTGACGTGCCTCGGCACGGGCTCGGGCGTCCATCCGTTCCACGGCACGATTGCGGACGGAACCGCGCCGCTCACCGTCGTCTATGGGGGGGCGGAGGCCTACGATTTCTCGAACGCGCGTCTTGCGAACAC
>CAMNLN010000404.1 GCA_946543025.1 uncultured Verrucomicrobiota bacterium | reverse complement strand
CGTCGCCGTAGGTCTCTACCTCCACACGCACGGTTGCAGTACCGAAATCCGCGTCAAGATCCGTCTCCACGCGAAAGTCCTTCACGCCATCCGAGGGCACCGCGAAAAGCGACACGTCGCGGAACAGCCCCGACATGCGGAACATGTCCTGGTCTTCCAGATACGAGCCGTCGCACCAGCGCAGCACCTGCACGCAGAGGACGTTGGAAACGTCGCGCTTCACCGCATCCGTCACGTCGAACTCGGCGGGCAGGCGCGCGTCCTCCGTGTAGCCCACGAACTTCCCGTTGAGCCACACGTAGGCCGCCGAGTCCACGCCGTCGAAGCGCAGGATCACGCGCCGCCCCTTCCAGTCCGGCGGCACGGCGAACATGCGCCGATAGCTGGAGACGGGATTGTAGTTCGTCGCGCCGCTCGCGAAATCGCGGATGACGGGCGGATCCTTGAGAAAGGGATACGTCACGTTCGTGTAGTGCGGAACGCCGTAGCCGCGCATCTCCACGCACGACGGCACGTCGATCATCTGCCAGTCCGAGTCGTCGAAATCCGGACTCTGGAAACCCTCCGGCTTCAGCGCGGGTTCGCCGCACCAGTGGAATCGCCACAGGCCATTCAGCGACAGCGTCCACTTCGACGAGGGCTCGTCATCCGTGAACGCTTCTTCGACGGACGCGAGCGGCATCGAGTACGTGCGCGCCGGGAGCCGGCCGATTTCGTTTACGTGCGGGTCCGACTCAGGCGGCATCCCGCAGACCACGGAGACGATGCCCGCCGCAAGCGCGCAGGTCTACGTCCGTATCGAAACAAACCTTCGACATGTTGTATTCATGCCCAAATTTTACCAAAATTTCCCCGCTGGCGGCGATCGTTATTTCACCACGACCCGCCAGCTGCGGGCGGGCAGAATGCCGGCGGCGGCAATGTCCGGCGTGGCGAGGTCATAGCACTGGTCCTTGCGCGACCAGTTGCAAAGCACCGCCGCCACGCGGCCGTCCTTCGCGCGCCAGACGGAATGCAGGATCGTCGGCAGGGACGGATGGCGCACCACGCGCGCCTTCTCCGGCTTCGTGTAGATGCCGCGAACAAACAGTTCCACCGGTTGGCGCGCGCAGTTGAGGTTGCCGGGCGCGCACATCGTGCCGTCGTAGAGGAAGTCGAGGTTCGCGTGGTAGAACTTCGCCGTGTCGACGGTAAACTTGAAGTTGCCCGCGTAGCGCGGATCGTCGAAGTGGCTCATGCGCAGTTGGTGGACCATCGGCTGCATGCCCATCGCCACGCCGCGCGCGAACTCGAGCGCGTACTGGTCTGGATACAGCTGTTCCCACGGCTTCTCCTCCGGCCAGCGATCGCGATCAGGCCACGTGGGGTCCCACGGCGGGATGCCGTCGATCACCGCGTAGCTGCCGTAGACGGCGAGCGCGCCGTGGTACACGGCCATGAACGCGGGCACGGTCTCGGCCTCGGGCTGGGCGGGCATGCCGAAGCGTTCGCCGTTCTGCCAGAGGTTGATGGCAGAGTCCACGATGTCCACGTACGCCTCGGGCGTGTCTTCGGTAGAGATGCAGAAGCCGGGATTGTCCGCCTTGATGTCGCGGAAGAGCTTACGGTAGCCGTCGGTGATGACCTTGCCGCCGCCCGGCGCGTGCGGATGGTCGGGGCTCCAGCAGGCGCGCACGGTGCAGCCGCCCACCTGGTCCAAGTACACGCCCGGCAGGCCGGTGCCGCGCAGGTTCGTCATCAGCTCGCGCATCCGCGCGTGGAAGCGCGGCGCGCTGCCGCACATCACCGCGAGCGCGCTCGGCATGTAGACGTTGTACTGGTGCCCTTTCTTCGTGCCGTCCTTCTCCATGATCGAGTCGAGGTTGCCTTCCGTCTCCCACGTCGGGTCCACCTGGTCCCAGCTCACGCCGTTCGTGTAGGGCTGCACGAAAATGCCTTTTGCGACGAGCCGGCGCACCGCCGCCGTGAACTTCTCCGCGCCCTCGCGGGGCGGCCAGAAGAACGGATAGCCCACGTCGTAGGGAATCTTGTGCCACCAGTACCAGTCGAGCGCCACCGGAAGGCCGGTCATTTCCGCGAAGCGTTCCACGGGCAACGCCGCGTTCTCTTCGCTCCCCCTGTTCCAGAACCAGATGGCGATATCGCGCATCTCCTTCTGCGGGCGCGCGAACGCCGCCTTCGCCCACGGCTGTTCCCATGCCCAGCGGCGATAGATCTCGGCCGCCGCGAACCAGTCGCCCCTGAACGTGCGGATCGTGCCGCCGAACGGCAGCGCGCCCGCCGCCCGGTTCGCGTCCGTCAGCTGCGGCGCATGGCGGAAGATCAGCGTCGCCGTCTGCGGCGCCTTGCCGTTGCGCGTGATCGACCAGTTCGGACGGAGGCGCGCGTCTCCGCGCTGGTCCACGTACCAGGACGCGGCCGTGCCGTTCAGCGCGGCCATGAAGTGCATCCCGCATGCGGCAGCGACGGCCACGTTCGCGCCCGGTTTCACGTCCGCCCACTTCGGACGCCGCACCTGCCCGCATTTCTGCGGATAGAAGATCGCCGTCTTGTCCGTGCGCGGCACGGTGAGCATCGGGAAGTCGATGAGCCGCACGCCCAACCCCGATTCGTTGCCCGCGTAGCCGAACGCATACGTCCAGCCGTCTCCCTCCGGAGTGGGCATAAGCGTGGCCGTCACGGCGAAGCCGTCGCCGCAGACCGGATGCCCCCGCCAGACGATGCACGTCTTGCCGTCCTTCTCCTCCACCGTGCGCGTCTTCATCTGTTCTGACGACACCATTTTCTCCGGCGCGTTCGTGGCCGGCGTCGTCATGTAGAGCGCGAAGCCGATTTCCGGCAAGGCGGGACCGTTCCGTCGACAGCACGGCTTCGCTTCCGCCCCCCGCTCTTCGCCTTTCGCCTTTTCAGCCTTCAGCCTCGCCAGCGCGATCTGCACGGCGCAGGGCGTCTCCTTGCCGGTCCAGTCCTGCGACTCCACCCATTCCTCGGCGGCGAACAGACGTTGCGCGGCCTCCTCGTAGGAGATGCCGCCCAGCTCCACCAGCAGGCGGATGCCGCGGTCGATGAGCTTCTTGTTGGAGATGGACACCCAGCTCATCCAGTTGCCCGCCACGCGCCCCATCGCCGCCATCGTGCC
>CAMNLN010000403.1 GCA_946543025.1 uncultured Verrucomicrobiota bacterium | reverse complement strand
GTCCACTTCCCATCCCAGCGGCGCTCCACGACCGGCGAGCCGCCGCGCACGCGCGTCGTGACTGTTTCCAGGACGGGCGGCTGCGCGTCGCAGTCATAGACACGCTCAAGAGTCGTCGTCCTGTCTTCATAGTCGGACATCTCGACGACAGTCCTCTTGCCGCGCTCGTCAACCGACACCATGTAGTCGGAGCTGCCGTAGGGATATGCCGCTGTCGTCTGGCTGACGACGCGCCCAGCCGACGCCGTGCTGTTCGTCGCCTCGCCAGCCGTCTCCGCGACATAGACGACAGTGTTTGTCTCGCGCCCAAGACCGTCCATGAAGTGCTGCGTCACGCGGTGCAGTCCATTCGTAGAAATGTCGCGTAGCCAGACGTCCTCCTCGGCGTAGTAGAGCCGATCCTGTCCGGTGACCGCCGAGCGGAGCGATCTTCGACCATTACGATCCTCAGACCAAAGGAGCCGACAGCAGGAATATGCGTTGGTGAGAGATGTTCCGTCGGAAAACGCCTTTGACCGCAGACGGTTTTTCTCGTCGTATGTCGAGACCGTCTCGTCGACAATCACATCTCCGTCCTCAAGACACTTCGCTTCGCTCAGGACATTGCCAAACGCCGTGTCACGCACCGTTCGGCTGTAGAGAGGAAGAGCCACGCCGCCAAAGGAAGTATGCGCCTCGTCCACTACCGTTCCACCAGAAACGGTGAAATCGTGGCTGCAAAGTGCTCCGTTTTCGTCCTGGCTCGCTGCGACGCTTCCGCGAAGGACAAGGGGAACCCCCTGCGCCGTCTCGCTGAATGTCGTGACCCAGGAATAGGCGTTGGACACATCGCCTCTGGCCGAGGCCGGCCCCGCAGCGCGCCATGTCTCATGCTTGACCGCAGGAAGTCCGCCATGCACAACGTGAGTGTAGCGGTGCCATGTGCGCCCTATGCAGACCGCCGCGCCGCCGCAAACTACATAGCGCGTCTCGCAGCGCGGCTTGCCGGCATCCTCGACTTCCCCATCGTCGCCGTCAAACGGCTCGTAGCTGCGAACCGTCGCCAATGCGTCGCCCAGCCCGCCCGCTTCGGAAAGGCCGTTGCCCGAGACCGTCGGGAATGCCTGCGGCCGGGGCGAACCATTGCGCTGTTCGACGAGCAATGTCTCGAACCCGTTTTCGTCATAGTCGTGGTAAGACCACGAAAGACTGTTGCCGTAAAGGAGCCTGACCTTGGCATGCCGCGCCGAATGCGCCGCGTCATCCCAATATTCGGCACGCCGCCAGATGGAGCGCCTTGCAGACGTCTCGCACCAATACGTCTGGCGCAGCACCGCGTTGACGCCGATTCCGATTCTCGACGACTCCACGACCGTGGAACTTACGAGACCGCCAGTGGCACTTGAGACCGTCCTCGTCTCGACAAGACGGCCGTCCTGCGGGTCGTTCAAGCCGTCAGACCGCGAAAGCGACTCGACAATGCCCGATATGTGATCTGTCGAAGACCATACGCCCTCGCTAAAGCCATACGTCTCGTCTCTCATCACGTTTCCTATGCGGCTTATCTGGCGAATGCGAATCTGCGCGGCGTTGCCGTTTTCGTTTACGAGCTCCCATGTATACTCTAGGGCGCCCGTGGCGTGCGTCCGCGCGACTACGCGCGCGCCGTTTTGCATCGGCTCTACCGTAACGTCGCGCCCTCGATCGTCAAGTGAGGAGTATGTCACGGAAGCGCCGTTCGTGACGACCGCCACCTGTGCGTCGCTTCTCGCCTGGGAAGCGAAGCAAGCGGGCGACACCAATACTGGCGCGTCGGACCTGAAATACACAAAGCCGCTGTGCTGCCCGAGGCGCGGCGAGCCAAGCGAGACGCGGAACTTGACCGAGCCAAGCTCCGCCCCGTCTGCGGAGTCGCACTGTCCGTCGGCGCAGTCGTCCTCGCAACTCTCGCATTCGCCAAGCTCGGTAAGGAGTTCGGCATCCGACACAACAAGGCCGTCATCAAGTCCAAGCATCTGGCGAAGCGCAGTGCCAGTCCACACAACCTGCCCGAACACCCTCACATAGCCTGTCGCCGCTTCATCCGTCTCCGTGCAGGACGTGGTGACGCATTCCAGCTCGTCCGCGCCGGAAGTCACGACGGGATCGCTTTCAAACGACACGCGTCCGTCGGCCGACATGAACCAGTTTCTCCACAGGCACCTGCTGTCTACCGGATATCTGTTGGTCACGGCATAAACCTCGGCGGTCGAGTCGTAGACAAGACCTAACGTAGAATATATGCGGCTCGTGTCGAAGAACACCGACGGATCGAGCGCAATGAACTTTCTTCCTCGGCTACCGCTCCTCAAGAGCCCTGAAGACGGAGCCCCCGAGCTTGGCCACGTCTGCGGCAGATAGCACTCCCCTGTCTTCAGGATTTCAAGCGTACCGCCAGAGCTGTTTCCCACAAAGCGCAGCTTGCCGCCAGAAGCGGTTTCTATGTCCTCAAGTCCCGGAAGCTGCGTTTCGGCTTCGTAAAGGGGCGCAGAGGACGGACGCGCAGACCTGTCGAATGTCACGCGTATGGGATTTGCCGCGTCTCTGATTGCGACGAGGGCCAATTCCGCGCCGTTTGTCGGATCATATACCGAAGTGCAACCCGAGAAGTCGACTACCGGGGCGTATGAGAGGAGATAAATCGGAGTCGCCGACCTTATGCTCGTCTCGGTTGCGCGAAGCCGTATCGTGACGGAACTGGCGCCGTTGGTCAGCGGAAGGTAAAGCGTATCGCCAACCTGCGATAGACACGCCGTGCCGGAGGATCCGCAGCCATCATCCCATTCAAGTGTCAAGCCGCGAAGAAGCCAGTCGCCAGCGGCGTCAGGAAGCGACGAGAGGAAGAAATGACGCCAGCCGTCCATCGGATTGACGTCGAGCGTCCGCTCGTATACGAGATTCGTTTCGCTGAAATCCCACTCTGCCGCGAAACCGTCCCACAGCTTTATTGCGGAAAGAGATTTCGCCGCCGTTTCGACCTCAACTTGATATTGCTCGTTCGTCGCCGATCCAACCACGCGATCGAGTATCTCGCCGTTAGGGACGCTGCACGCATTCGGATCGGTTCCCTGCAGCACTTCGTCGCCGTCAGATATTCCGTCGCCGTCGGAATCGGCGAGACC
>CAMNLN010000402.1 GCA_946543025.1 uncultured Verrucomicrobiota bacterium | reverse complement strand
GGCTCTCTCTGTCAACCTAACAGGGAAAGGCTCCTCCCGGGCGGCGGGAATGCCACGCTTGTCGCGCTCCAAAATGCGCCGCTTTCTCACGCGCCGCCGATTTGATATACTTGCCACGTTATAATTCATCTTGGATAGTAAAAACCGGACAGGCCTGACGATGAAGTCGACAAGAAGAGGATTCATTGGCGGCGTGGCGGCGTTCGCGCCGTTTGCGGCGAGTCTCTGGGCGGCTGGGGCGGAGGCCCCGCTGCTCAAGATCGGCGTGATGACGGACACGCACGTCGGCAAGACGAGGGAAAGTTGCGCGCGCGCGCGCCTTGCGTACGAGATGTTCCGCGACATGGGCGTGGACCTGATCGCGAACGTGGGCGACGTGGCCGACCACCACTACCCGACGGGCTACGTCGCCTATCGTGAGATGGTGGATGAGACATTTGCGCAGGTGCCCGCCGTGAGACGTCCGAAGGAGCTGTTCGTGTATGCGTGGCACGACGCCTACGCCTACAAAAACCATCCGCGCGAAGACGCCACGAAGGATTCGCCAGAGGCGTTCGCCGATATGCAGAGGCTCATCGGTGCGACCAACGGCCCGTACGCGGAGGGAGAGATCAAGGGCTATCCGTATGTCGTGATCCCGCAGCTGTACGGGTCGTGGGGCGTGGACTGGCGACGGTTCGACAAGATGCTCGCGGACGCCGTGGCGTCGCATCCCGGAAAGCCCGTGTTCGTGTTCGCGCACCAGCCGCCGACCAGGACCACGCGCAGCGGGAGCGGCATCAAGGAGAAGCGCAAGGTGCTGAACAAGTACCCGCAGGCGATCAACATCTCCGGTCACACGCACGGCTCCCTGCGCGACGAGCGCGCGATCTGGCAGGGCGAGTTCACGTCCGTGAACATCGGTTGCCTGCAGACCTGGGGCGGCGGGCTGCCGGGCGCGGCTCCCAAGCGCATGGAGAATTACGGGGCCGTGCTCGTGGAGGTGTTCACGGACAAGATCGTGTTCCGCAGGTTCGACGTGCGCGACCGCAAGGAGTATTCCGCCGACGCGCCGTGGATGGTGCCGTGGCCGTTCGACCCGGCCATGGCGCCGTACCGTCCGTCGGTGCGCAGGCCGAAGATGCCGGTGCCGGAATTCGCGAAAGGCGTGGGGATTGAGGTGAAGCCGGACGCCGTTCCGTTCAAGGAGATGCGCGTGGCGTTCCCGGCGGCGTCGGTCGGGGCGCGGACCTTCGCGTACCGCGTGGAACTGCAGCGGCACGAGCACGGCACATGGACCCCGTTCGCGCGCAGGGACGTCTTCGGCGACTTCTGGATGCGTGAAAGCGAGCGCCCGGCGTCCGTGACGCAGCGCATCGGCGCGCCGTACTTCGACGAGGGCGCAGAGTACCGCGTGGTCGTGACGCCTCGCAACAGCTGGGGCGTCGACGGCAAGTCCATCGAAAAGACGTTCACCGCGCCGCGGCCCGTGCGCACGGGCGAGCTGGTGTGGGAAAGCACCGACCCGATGAAGGATTGTCCGTTCGTCCCCGGACTTCAGGGCGGCAAGGCGCGTCAGGCGAAGAACGGATTCTTCGAGCACGGGACGGGCAACGCGCGGCTGGTGTTCCCGGAGGGCGTGTGGAAGGGTGCGAAGGGAACCCGCTTCCGCTTCACGCTCGACATGCGTACCATCCAGGAGCATGCGCCATGCTGGACCATCGTGCTGCGCAACCGCAAGCCGCTCCACAACGCCGTTGACCGCATCTCCACGCCTGTTGGCGATTCCGGCGTGCAGAGGTATGTGATCGAGTTCACGAAGCCCGACGCGGCCCATACGTACTTTCTGCTCGTTCGGGAAGGTGCGGGCGGCAGAGTGCGCTTTGAACATGTGAAGATCGAGCGAAATGTGGAGACATGAGGGATGCGGCCGCTTTCGTATAATGGACGGCGAATAGGGAGGTTGGTTGTGAGAAGATTGCGCATATCTTTCATGGTGGCGGCCGTCGCGGTCTGCGTACAAGCCGCACCGGCGGGCGCCACGTATCTCGACCCGAGTGACCTTTCGGCCGCGGGCGTGGCGCGCGTGGAGGACGACGCCCTCGTCCAGGCACGCATCGAGCGCGAGGTGACGGCGGCGTGCCGCGAGATTGACGTCCATCAGGCGAAGCTTTCCGACAGGTGCTCGCTTGCGGACTACCATGCGCTTGTGCGCACGGTGAACGGGACGAATATGTGGACGGCGGCGCTGCAGAAAGCGCTCGACGAACATGAGATCGTGATGATCCCCGCCTCGCCGGACAAATACTTCTTCGACGGAACGGTGGTCGTGCCGTCAGGTCGGCGCATCGAGGCCAACGGGGCAACGATCCGTCTTGCCGACGGCATGCGCACCGTCCTCCTTCGGAACGCCTCCGCGCAGGACGGCACGCTCATGCCCATCCCCGTTTCCGCCGGGCGGGACTCGGACATCGCCGTCGTGGGCGGGCGCTGGGAGGACTGCTGCACCCGCCGCGCCGGATACGGCCGAACCGGCATGTTCAACCTCCTTCCCCGCAGGAAGGGGAACTACTTCGGCGTCTCCACCATGTTCTTCTTCAACAACGTGAACCGCGTGTCCGTGACGGACGCGACGTTTCACCACACCGGCGGCTTCGCCGTGCAAGTCGGTGATGCCGACGCCGTCGCGTTTCGCGACATCATGTTCGACCGTTGCTTCGCGGACGGCCTCCACCTCAACGGCAATCTCACGCGCGTCCTCGCGCGCAACGTGCGCGGGCAGGTGGGCGACGATCTGGTGGCACTCAACGCCTACGACTGGCTCAACTCCTCGGTGGACTTCGGGCCGCAACGCTGGATTCTCTGCGAGGACCTTGAGCTTGTGCGCCTGCCGGGCGTACCCGCGTATCCCGCAATACGCATCCAGCCGGCGAAGTACAGGTACGCCGACGGATCGGTGGTGGACTGCGCGATCTCCGACGTCATCTTCCGCCGCGTGAAGGGCGTCACCACCTACAAAATGTACCTCCAGACGCCGCGCTATCAGATCGGTTCCGAGCCTGAATGGAGCGAGGTGGGATCCGGGGGGAATCTCTTCTTCTCCGACCTTGAGATCGACCTTGACGCCCCCATCGACAAGATCGGGCAGTATGCGACGCAGGAGGCGCC